>CAIQCM010000160.1 GCA_903870305.1 uncultured bacterium | reverse complement strand
TGCCCCAATCCCACGCCCCAAAGGCCGCCCGAGCCGATCGCGAGAAACGACTGGTTGATCTGATAGCCGATGCCTTGCGGGTCGAGTTCCGGATGCAGAAAAACGGTGAGGCGCGCCACCCGGTAAGCCGCCGTTTTGGCAAAAGTGTACAAAGCGCCGCCGCCCACGATCACCAAAGCCAGGATGTAACTTATAGGGACGCCTGATGCAAAGATCATGACTGCGAAGATGGCGGCCAGAATGAGAAGCGAGCCGAGGTCCGGTTGAAGTCCCAAAAGCACGGCGGCGCCCACAAAGGCCAGACCGGACGGGAACAGCATTTGCGACGGCCGCCGTCCGGGCGCGGCGGCGAGCGCGGCCATGTAAATGATGAGCGCGAGCTTTAAAAATTCGACCGGCTGGAACGAAAAAAAACCGCCGACCATGATCCAGCTCCGGGCCGTGCCGTAGCCGGCCGAAAGCCCCGGCACCAGGACGATCAACATTAAAACAAGCGACGCGATCATGATAGCCGGCGCAAAACGGCGGAAACGGCGATAGTCAAGGCGCGACAATACCCACATGCCGAAAAGTCCGGGCACGACGCCGGCAATAAACTGATGCCCGACATAGTTCCAGCTTGAATGAAAATGATCGTAGGAAGAAGCCATTGAAGCCGAAGACAGCATGACCAAACCGAAAAAAAGCTCGACCAGGACGAGCGCCAAAAACACTTTGTCAACGGGTTCGCGTTTGCTCATTATGACTGTCTGATAATATTTCTGGCCAAGCCGTCGATCGTGCCGGCGCCCATGATGACGACAATGTCATTCGGCTGGAGGTTGGCGCGCAGCATGTCTTCGGTGCGGCGAAGGTCGCCGCCCAAAAGCGTCCGCGGACTTTCCGGCCGCGCCGCAATGGCTTCAGCAAGAAGCGCCGAGGTCACGTCGCTCGTGCCGTCATCCTCGCGCCCGGCCACGTCGTAAATATCGGAGAGGATGAGCAGGTCGACGCTGTCAAAGGCCGCGGCAAAATCGTTCATGAGCGCTTTGGTGCGATGGCGCTGATGCGGCTGATAAACCAGGACAAGGCGGCGCCCTGGGTAGAATTCGCGCGCCGCTTCAACCGTCGCGCGGATCGCCGTCGGGTGATGGCCGTAGTCCGAAATGATCGTCGCACCGTCCGCCTCGCCCAAATTCTCAAAACGCCGCCAGATCCCGTTAAAGCCGGCGAGCGTTGTTCTAATGATCTCATCGTCGATCCCGAGCGAGCGCGCGACGGCAATGGCGGCGAGCGCGTTCGAGATGTTGAATTTCCCGGGGATCTTTAGCGTAAAGCGCTCTGCGTCTTTTGTTTCGCCGCCAGAGAGCGCGAGGGTAAACGATTGTTCGCCGGTCTGCGACTTAATGTCCATAGCCATCAGGTCGGCTTGCTCTTCAATGCCGTAAGTGATCGTGCCGGGATGATGGTTAAGGTCGTCAAAACTTACTTCGTCGTCGGCATTCACGACAAGCGTGCCGTCCTCGGGAAGCGAATCAATGAACGACTGAAAAGTGCGAACGATGTGTTCGAGATCGGTAAAATAATCCAGGTGTTCTTCTTCAATGTTGGTGAGCGCGATAATCTCGGGCCTAAGCTGGAGCAAGTGCGCGTGATAATCATCGGCCTCCACCACCAGCCAATCGCTCTCGCCAATGCGCAAGTTGCCCAAAGGAAAACTCGAGACCTTGCTCCCGACGATCACCGTCGGATCGAACCCGGCCGCTTCGAGGATAAGACCGATGATCGCGGTGGTCGTGCTTTTGCCGTTCGAACCGGAAACGGCGATCGTCCGCTTGTCGCGGGAAATGGCGCCCAGCGCCTCGGCATAAGACATTTCGGGGATCCCTTTCGCGCGAGCGTCGGCGCGCTCCGGATTTTCGAACGGCGCGGCCTCCGAATAGACGACCATGCCGGTTCCTTCCGGCACACCTCCGGTTTGGCCGTAGCTCAAAATAACGCCATGGTCGGCGAGCTCCTCGGAAATGGGCGAGCTCGTAAGGTCGGAAGCGGTCACCTTTTTGCCTTGCGCGGCCAAAAATTTGGCAATCGCCGAAAGCCCGATCCCCCCGGCGCCGATGCAATGGATATTTTCCGCTTCGCGAAGTTTCATGAATATACTGTAGCATTTTTTCGAGAAAATGCTACAGTAATGGACGATAGGTCCTATATGACCTATAAGTCATATGTTCACCCTCCCACACCTCGAAAAAACCGACCCGGCGATCCGCGATCTCATCCAAAAAGAGATCCAGCGCCAGCGCGACGGCTTTGAACTGATCGCCTCGGAAAACATCGCTTCCGAAGCGGTGATCGAGGCCATGGGGACGCCCTTAACCAACAAATATTCGGAAGGTTATCCGGGGCGCCGGTATTACGGCGGCAACCAAGTGATCGATGAGATCGAATCGCTCGCAATTGCGCGGGCGAAAGAATTATTCGGCGCCGAGCACGCCAACGTCCAGCCCAATTCCGGTTCGCAAGCCAACCAAGCGGCCTACATGGCGTTTGCCGCGCCTGGCGACACGATCCTCGCGATGAACCTAGCGCACGGCGGACACCTCACGCATGGTTCGCCTGTGAACGCTTCCGGAAAGATCTACAAGTTCGTCCACTATGGCGTACGCCGCGATACCGAACGCGTGGACATGGACGAAGTGCGCGCGCTTGCCTTGGAACATCGCCCAAAAATTATTGTCGCGGGCTTTACCGCTTATCCGCGCCATCTTGACTTTGCCGCTTTTCGCGCCATTGCCGACGAGGTCGGCGCCATTTTCATGGTGGACATGGCGCACTTTGCCGGGCTCGTCGCCGCCAAACTTCATCCCGACCCGGTGCCGTATGCCGATGTTGTCACCACCACGACCCACAAAACCTTGCGCGGCCCGCGGGGGGGCATGATCCTCGCAAAGGCGGCGCATGCCAAGGCCGTTGACTCCGGCGTTTTCCCGGGGATGCAAGGCGGGCCGTTGGACCACGTGATCGCGGCCAAGGCGGTCTGTTTCGCCGAAGCGCTGATGCCCTCGTTCGTCGATTACCAAAAGCAAGTGCTTCTTAATGCGCAAACGCTGGCGCAGACATTGATCGACGAGGGCATTCGTCCGGCCACCGGCGGCACCGACAACCATCTCTTGCTCCTCGATCTCGGCAAATACTTGACCGGCAAAGAAGCCGAGAAACACTTGGAAGACATCGGCCTTTCGGTCAACAAGAACATGATCCCCTTTGACCCGCGAAAACCGATGGATCCTTCGGGACTCCGGATTGGCACGCCGGCGATCACCACCCGCGGCCTCAAGGAAAAAGAAACCGCCGAACTTGGCAAGATCATCGCGAGCGTTATCAAATCGCCCACGGAAGAAGTTAAAGCAAGCGCCCGCTTAGAGGTAAAAAAATTGGCAGAGAAATTTCCATTGCCGTATTAAAATTTAAAGAACGTAGAACTTAGAACCTAGAACTTAGTCGCCGCCGCGAGTAACTACATTCTAAGTTCTACGTTCTAAGTTCTAAGTTCTACCATGCCAGCGATCTTATTAGACGGAAAAGCCGAGGCAACGCGCATCCGCGCCGAGCTTAAAGACGAAATAGAAAAACAAGGCCTTAAGCCGGGCCTTGCCGTTATTTTGGTCGGCTCAGACCCGGCGTCTTTGCTCTACGTGAACCTTAAAGAAAAAGCCGC
>CAIQCM010000159.1 GCA_903870305.1 uncultured bacterium | reverse complement strand
CTGAGAGACGAATGATGTTGTCGGACATATGGGTTGATTAATATCTAATATCTAATGTCTAATATCTAATCCGAATGAGTATCCTACTCTTGACATTCGGCTGCAAAAATGATAAGTTAGCTTTAAGCTAAAAATACCTTGAATGTCTACGCTAGATTATACAACTGCGTCGTATTAGATATTAGACATTAGATATTAGGTATTAATCAACCCATATGTCCGACAACATCATTCGTCTCTCAGTTTCCGAAGCGGCCAAATTATTCGGGGTAAGCACCCAGACCATTCGGCGCGCCATTGCCGACCAGGAACTGCACTATGTGGTTGTCCACAATAGGTATAAGATCAGTTTCGAATCGCTGGTCAAATGGTCGCAGTCCTCGACCCGGGTCAAGAACAAATCCAACACCAAGGGCATCGGCCAATTTGTCACGTCCTGGCGGGTGAAGAACAAAAAGTATTCGCCTAATCCGGCCTCAGTTGAAAAAATATCTAATATTTAACAACTAATATCTAATCCGTTTACGACCCCCTCTCCTTGCTTAAGGAGAGGGTAGGGGTGAGGTCGGCGTCGGATTAGACATTAGATATTAGGTATTAGATATTCGTCTGAATGATATGTCTCGAGGTTGCGTAAAAAAACTAGCTTTAAACATCTCGACCGCCTTGCTAATAGCAACGACGATCTCATTTCCTTTTCATTCAGCCCTCGCCTATCCCGCTGCCGACCATTACCCGCGCACGATGGCGCCATATATGAAAATTGTCGCGCCGTCGGACTATGACACGCTCGCCAAATTCGACATGGTCACATTGCCCGCCGAACTGCAGATCGAGGAACCGCAAGTTTTTCCCGAACTCAGAAAACGCAATCCGAAAATAATTTTGCTCGCCTACTTCCCCACCAAAAGCTATATCACGGGCTGGGGCGACTCGCTGCACCTTGCCGAGAAAAGCGGGATTGACGCAAGTTGGTTTTTGAAGGACGCGAGCGGCAACACGCTTTCCGTTTGGCCCGGCACGCAGGCGCTTTCAATTGCGAGCGGCTGGAACCAATACGCGCCGCAGTTTGTTCATGACCGCATTCTCTCGACCGGACTTTGGGATGGAATTTTCTATGATGAAGTGTCGGACACCATCAGCTGGTTGAACAACGGCAACGTGGACTTGAACCGCGACGGCAGCCCCGACAGCGCCACCGTCGCCGATGCGTCATGGCGCGCCGGCGTCGCGACCATGCTCGCCAAAGCGCGGGCGCTCGACCCCGAGAAGATCTTCGTGATCAATGGAACCTCCACGCCGGAGTTCCAGCAATATATAAACGGAAGAATGTTCGAAACATTCCCCTCCCCCTGGGAAGTTAACGGCGATTGGTACGAGCTCATGCGCCGCTATGTAGCGAACGAGCCGCTCGTGCACGGTCCCGAGACGTTCATCATTAACGCGAACACGGGCAACACCGGAAACCAAACCGATTACGCCAAAATGCGTTTCGGTCTTGCCAGTACGCTCATGGGCAACGGCTTTTACAGTTTTGATTACGGCGACGAAGACCACGGACAGACATGGCGCTATGACGAATACGGCGTTGCTTTGGGCGCGCCGACGGGAAGTCCGCAACTTGCGATGAAAACGACCACGCAGGCCAATGCGGCAACAAACTTTAAATTCAGTCCTGGCGTTTGGCAGCGCAACTATGAGAATGGCGTTGTCTTTGTAAACCCGACCGCGACTTCACAAACCGTTTCGTTTGATTCGGAATATGAAAAGATCCACGGCAGTCAGGACACGAACGTGAACGACGGCTCGATCGTCTCGACGGTCGTAATTGCGCCGCACGACGGACTTGTAATGCTGCGTCCGCTCGACCACGTGAGTGGAGCGCCGTACCTGAACGGCTCGTTCGTTCGCGTCTTAAACGTGAACGGTTCGGCCGATCGCACCGGCTTTTTTGCCTATGACAACCGCTACAAGGGATCGTCAACGGTTGTAAGCACGGCCGACAAGACCGTAGTTGCCGACAAAACCAATGTCACGGTCTACGACAGCGCGGGAAATACTCTTTCGACTTTCGCGCCGTTCGGCGCCGCTTGGAAAAACGGCATGTCGCTTGCGCTGGGCGACGTGAACGGCGATGGAAAAAAAGAGATCGTGGTTGGCGCCGGCGCCGGCGGAGCGCCGCTCGTTAAAATTTTTAACATGGCCGGCAATTTGCAAAAAACGTGGAACGCCTACATTGCCGCCTTTAAAGGCGGGGTGAATGTGGCGGTAGGGAACGTCTTGGGAAACGGGGCGCAAAATATTGTCACCGGACCCGGCGCCGGCGGCGGCCCGCATGTGCGCGTTTTCGACGGAAACGGTATAGTTAAACAGCAGTTCTTCGCCTACGCGTCGTCGTTTGCCGGCGGCGTATATGTAGCTGCGGGCGATACGCTGGGCTTGGGCCGCGACCAAATAATTACCGGCGCCGGTTTTGGCGGCGGTCCGCAGATCCGCGTTTTTGACGGCGGCGCCAAGGACAAGGTCGTTGGTTCATTCTTCGCCTATAAAACGACCTCGCGCGCCGGCGTGCGCGTTTCCGCCGCCGACGTTAACGGCAACGGCCTCGCCGAGATCCTCGCCGAAAGCACCGACGTCTTCGCCGCGAGCGCCATGAGCGCGCCCCCCGCCGAGGCTTCGCCTCGGCAACCGACGGCTGATGAAAAATCCGCTCAATCCCAAGCCAAGACCCAAGCCGAGGCTTCGCCTCGGCAATCGGACATTCCTGAGCGGCCATTATTCTTGGGAATGATAAAATAAGAATATGCCAGACAATAAAGAGATCCAACCTATCGAAGGCGAGATTGTCGAGAAGGCCGAGGCGATCGGCGCCGAACTTGAAACCGACATCCGCGAAGCGGCGAAGCGCGGCGGCGTTTTTATTGGCACGCTCAATATTATGACGCAGCCGGCGCGGAACCTCATTACCGAGCCGCTTGCCGATCTTTATAAGGATCGCTACGAAGGAAAGTACAAGCGCCCCAAACATGTTTTCGCTTTTGACATGGGTCTTATTGCCCTCGGCGCCGCACTCGCCGTTGTTTCAATCTATTTCGGACTTATTTACAAACCGTTCGAGACCGTGCAGGTCGGCCTAATTGCCGAACCGAAGGCGCCGAGCTCCGGCGGCGAGATCGTCCTTAATTTGACCGTGGCAAACAACGGCAAAGACCCGATCGAAGACGTGAGCGCCGCACTCAAACTTCCGACGCAAATAAAATTTGAACGCGCCTCCCTCCCCTATGACCGCGCAAGCCAAACCGTCGCCTTCGGCGAGATCGATGCCAAAAGCGACGCGACGGTGCGCATTGTCGGAACGCTTAACGGTGCGGTCGGACAAAACATAAGGGCGAGCGCGATCGTCACCTACAAAGACGCTTCGGAAAACACCATAAAGAAAAGCGCGGCCGCCTCGGTGAAGATCACGGGGTCGTCGGTCGGCGCCGCTTTTGAGATGCCGGACAGCATCGCTGTCGGACAAATTGTAAATGGCGACATTCGCTATTTCAACCACAGTAACGCTCCCATCAACAACGTCGTCATCATCCCCAACTGGCCGCAAAACTTTGTCTTGTCGTCGTCTTCGCCCGAGATAAAAAACGGCATGTGGTTTGTGGGCACGCTCGCGCCCGGCTCGGAAGGAAAAATTGCTTGGAGCGGCATGGAGACCGCGGGCGGCGCGAGCGCCGACGAGTTCATTGTTGAAACCGGCATGCGCTCCGGCGCCGATATCTTGACGCAATCGCAAAGCAAAATGGTCGTCACGCTTATTGATCCGGGGATCGGCATCGCCTTTGACGGCGCAACGGTGGCGCGCTTGGGCGATACGCTCGCGCTAACCGCAACTTATAAAAATACCGGCGACCATACGCTTAACGGCGCCGCGTTAACGGCGGCGCTTGACGGCGGCCTTTCCATCTTGAACATCGACCGCGCCGCGCTCGGCGATATTAATCCGGGCGACACGGGAACGGTGAAGTTAACCGTGCGCGTTAGCAACAAACCTCCCGACGCGTTAAAGAACGCGACCGGTGTTATGCTCGCCGTGCGCGTGAGCGTCGCGGGAAAACTCGACAACAATTCGACCGTCGCCATTTCTTCGCCCGCTTGGAACATTAAAATAGCAACGCAATTGGGAATGACCGCCGGCGCGCGTTATTGGTCGGACACCGGCGATCAGTTGGGTCGCGGCCCCCTTCCCCCCACGGTCGGAAAAACCACGACGCTTTGGATCTTCTGGAATGTTTCGAACACGACCGGCACGGTCAATAACGTTCGCATTACCGGAAAACTCCCCGCAAACGTCACCTACACCGGCAAAGCCGCCAACCCCTTTGGCAGCGCCCCGCTCTATGACCCGGCGACCCGCATCATGACTTGGAACGTGGGCGATGTTCCCGCTTGGCCCGGGGTGACGACCGACGCGATCGGCGCAGCATGCGAAGTGACGATCACGCCGACCGCCGACGAACGCGGCACGTACGCGCCGCTCATGACGGATCAACAAGTTACCGGCGTTGATGCCGCCACCGGCCTCACGCTCTCCGCGACCGCGTCCGACATAACCACCCACCTCACGACCGACCCGCAAGCCGCAGCGACGGGAACGGTGAAATAACCGAGGAACACGATCCAATATTGACAATCAGCTCGTTAACCGTTATTAAAGATAAAGGAATGGCAACATGAAAAATAAAAAATCTCTCAAAAATCAAATCAATGCCGCTATCGCTGCGGGAAAAAACACCCGGCCATTCGCGGTCTTTGACTTCGACAACACTTGCATTGCAAACGACATTGCCGAAGCGACGTTGAATCATATGGCGCGCCACGCGCTGTTCAACGACCCGACGATCGTGCCCGGGCCGGAACAAAACGAGCCGCAAGCGCTTGCAAAAACGATCTTCCAACATTACTACCGCCTGCTTGAAGCCGGGAACGTATTGGGAGCTTATGAATTCGGAGCCAAGACGTTGAGCGGTCTAAATGTCTTGGAGATTGAGGCGCTTATTCGCGACGTCATCGAATCGGAAGGTGTAATGATCGGCCGGTCGGAATTATTCGGCGCCAAGATCGCCAAAGGATTGGCAGTGCGGCCGGCGGTCATCGAATTGATCAACGACTTGCAAAAACAAGGCGTCGAAATATGGGTTGTCAGCGCTTCGCCGCGCCTGCTCGTCGCCGAAGCAATGAAACACTTTGGCATCATGGCCAACCTGATCGGCGTGCGGCATGTGATCAAAGACGGCTCGATCACCTCCGAACTCGAATATCCGTTATCGGTCATGGGCGGCAAGGTGGATTGCATCAAACTGTTCATCGACCCGACCGTCCGTCCGCTCATCGGCGTCGGCGACAGCGGCAATGACCTGCCGATGCTCGAGTATTCAATCATTAAGGCCGTGGTCAACCGCGGAAATTCTTTAAGCAAAAAAGCTGAAGACGAGCGGTGGCCTTTTGTCTGCTGATCCGCATCGCAAATCCCGGTTTAGCAAGACCTCTTAACTGAGGTCTTTTATTTTTTCGTGCCAAAATACCACCTTTTTATCGCTAAAAAAACGACTCTAAACCGTTCGTGTATCGCGACAATGAACCGACAATCTTGACCGTGAGCGCGGTTTGATCTAAGATCAGACCGCGCTTTCGTAATACAGCGCACAACCAGGAAAGGAACTTGAAAATGCAAGACACACAAAGCGTAAGAGTGGTCGAGGGCGGCGGAAGGGGTTTCCGCGTGGCCGACGTGCGCGGCAACGCGGTCGAAAACGCCTTTCGCCTTTCAAACCAAGGGATCACGGCCAATGACCTTGTCAGGACGGCCATTCAATCACTTCCCGGCGACAACATCGCCATCGCCTACTCGATCGCGGGCATGGTCGACAGTATGGGTCGCATCGTGCGGACGCCGAACATTCCGTTCCTGAGCGGCGTTCCTTTGGGGGACATGACCCGAGAGGCGTCAAAGAAACCAGTGGTCGTGGGAAACGACATGGAAACGGCGGCGACCGGAATGGCGCGGCTTTTCCCCAATCTCAAATACTTCAGCGGCATCACCTGGAGTTCGGGCATCGGAATACGGGTCGTAAAAAACGGCCTGATCGTTTCGGACTCCGAAGCAAGCCACATTTCCCTTGACCCATCGCTCTACGCCCCGCTTTGCGGCTGCGGCTTGCGCGGCTGTTTTGACGCTGTGATCGGCGGCAACGGGACCATGCGACGCGTGATCGCCGAAACGCAAACGCGGGGGATCAATCTTCCCGAGGGCATGCACCCTTGCACCGTACTCGACAGGGCATATGTCGCGCATGAGCCGTGGGCCGTCGCCATTTATCAACTGATCACCGAAGGCATGGGATCGTTTCTCGCAACCTTGCAAACCATCCTTCAGGTTCCGGCGATCGTGTGGAAGGGAAGCTTCGCGCAAAAGGCGTTGCGCTTGCCCGGCATCGAAGAGCTGATCAGAACGGCGATGAGGAAACATCTTGCCAACCCCGAATGGGAAACCGGTCTGCATTTCCTCTTTGTCCCGCAACCGCCGGACGCGATCGAGGACTCCGAAGCGTTCCTCGGCGCCGCCGAGCTGGCCCTGCGGATGTGTAGATAGACATCGAGAAATTTCGCGCGGCTCATGCCTTGGCATGAGCCGCTTTTTTAATTACAAAAACCCTTTTTTCTAGCCAAAAAATGGCTCAAATCCTTGCCTTATTAGAGCATTGACAAAATGGCCGTTTTTTGGTAAGGTTCGACGTTGTTTAAATGAAACATGAATCACACAACATGAAACATTAAGGCGTTCTGCGGAACGCAAAAATGCTTCATGCTTCATGTTCCATGCTTAATGCAAATATGAAAGTCGTCATGATCGGACAAAAAGGGATCCCGGCCATTTTTGGCGGGATTGAGCGCCATGTCGAGGAACTCTCGAATGAGCTAACGCGAACCGGCGTAGACGTTTCCGTCTACTGCCGCCGTTGGTATTGCGCGGATCGTGAAGAGCACGGCAACGTGAAAAAGATCTTCATGCCGACTTTGCATACAAAACATTTGGACGCGATCTCGCACACTTTCATTTCCACCCTCCACGCAATCTTCGTTGAAAAACCCGACATCATCCATTACCACGGCGTCGGCCCGTCGCTTTGCGCCTGGATCCCCCGCCTGCTTGCCCCAAGAACGCGCGTCGTCGTCACGTTCCATTCGATCGACCGCAACCACGACAAGTGGGGTCTTTTTGCGCGCATTATGTTGCGCGCCGGCGAATGGACGGCCTGCCGCTACGCCGACCGCACGATCGCCGTTTCGCAAATGCTGGAAAATTATTGCCGCGACGTCTATGGCATTGACGCATCTTATCTGCCCAACGGCGTTACGACTTTCCCCGACTCCAACCCCGGCTTACTGACCGAATGGAATTTGGCGCCCGGCCGCTATCTGCTTTTCGTCGGCCGCCTTATCCGCCTCAAAGGCGTTCATACGCTTATTTCCGCGTACCGCCAGCTTCCCGCCGAGACCCGCGAACGCTATCCGCTAATAGTAACCGGCGAAGCGTGCGACCAAAAATACGTCCGCGAACTGACCGCGCTCGCTCGCGGCGCGAACGTCAAATTTGTGGGGAACCAGACCGGCGCGAAACTCGCCGCCCTTTACCGCGGCGCCGCGCTTTTTGTGCAACCGTCGGAGTGCGAATCAATGCCGATCGTGGTCTTGGAAGCCGCCAGCGAGAATATTCCGATCGTCGCGTCCGATATTGCCGCGCACAAAGAAATCTTAAACGGCGAAGGAACCTATTTTGAATCCAAAAATATTTTGGAACTCGCCGCCTGTCTTCAGGAAACGCTGGGCGACTTGGACGGTGCCAAGGAACGCGCTAAAATTACCGGCGCGCGCATTTTAAATTCCTTTGCATGGGACAAGATTGCATCTGACACCAAGGATGTGTACTTGGCCACTGCGCCGGCGCTTGTCGCGCTGTCGGAAACCGAGGAAATTTAAACTAAAACCCAAAACCAAAACGCAAGAGGAGGAGACATGCCACATTGGCAAAACAGAAGCAGGCAAGCACAAGCAAACGTGCCGCGCCATTTCTCAATGATCTGCAAAATGGAATCGTACGGTGATCCTCATTTCGTCGATTTCGTTCTGCCGAAAAAGTTTGCAAGCGCAAAAGACGCTCGGGTTTTTGCGGAAAGATGGAACCCAAACCCCTCGTTTCGCGGAACGATCAAGACCATGTCTGTCTGCCGGAGCGAGTTTGTCGAAGACAAGCTGAAAAGATATCGAAACCCGCCCGCCAAACCGCGGGTCCTGACGATCGCCGAAACGGAAAAGCTCTGACGGAAAACAACAACAGGAGGATTGAATGTACTTTAAGAATCCCGATGGGATCAGGGTCGAGCTGGTTGCCCGTAGCAGGGTCTGCTGGAATTCCACCGACGGGCTGATGCGATACTTCAGCCCAAGCGGCGCGCTCCTCGAGTATGTGAAGGACGGGGTCAATGACCCAACCTTCGACGGCGTCGTCGATGGCCTGGCCGCGTTCTACAACCGCGCGCTTGCGGCCGCCCGCTGGTTTGGCATGAACATCAAGCCGGTTCCCAAGGCGACCGCGTTCGAATTCGTGGACGATTGAACAAAAAGATTGCTCGCGAACGCAAAACGGCGGACCCCCTCGGGGCTCCGCCGCTTTTTTATCCGAGGCGAAACCTCGGAAAGGAATCCCTTTACAATGCAAAAGACATTATGTAAGGTTGTGTCGATCGGAACATTCTGGCCGATCGAACGCGCCTTTGCGGCGCAAAACCGTCCTTTGAAAGGAACAGTCCATGCCACAAACCAAAACGCTCAATGAAGATCATTGGATCAGGTTGTACAAAGAATGCGGCGCACTTTGGATCCATGACGGAAACCCCAAGCGTCCGCACGCCCTGCTCACATCTGGAAAGCATTCAAGCGGATTCTTCAACAGCGGGCTGGTCACGGAGGTTCCGAGTCTCCTTAACGCGGCTTGCGACCGGCTCGTCGTCATGTTCGAGGAAACCATGGGCGGCGTCAATGACGTCATCATGAAAGGCGACTATATCCGCCTGATTGAACGCGTGGTCGGACCAGCCATGGGCGCCATCACCATTGCGCACTGCATCGCTACGAGCATCAACAAACTCTATGACGGTTCATGCCGTTGCGCCTTTACGGAAAAAGACGATAAAGGCGGCGACAAACGCATGATTCTAAAACGCACTGCGCTACGGCATGGCGAGACGGTTCTCGCGGTAGAGGATGTTCTCACCACCGGCGGCAGCGTCGAGCTTACCGTCAACGCAGTATCCGAAGCCGGAGGCGAAACCCTGCCTTACATCCTCGTACTCGTGAACCGTTCCGGTCTAAAAGAGGTCGGCGGCAAACAAATCGTCGCCTTGATCGACAAGCCCATGCCAATGTGGACGCCGGAAGAATGTCCGCTCTGCAAGGAAGGATCACAAGCGATCCGACCCAAGGGCGTCGAGAACTGGGCAGCGTTGAACGCCGACTACTGAAACACAGGAAAGGAAGAACTGACATGCGAAAGCAACTCACTCCCCAAGAACGACTGATCGTGGCCGCCGACTTTCAACCTTCGTCCGGCGGTGGTCGCAAAGAGGTCAAGGCACGGGTCTTGGCACTCGCCGACAGCCTGAAAGGAACCGGCGTTTGCATCAAGATAAACACCATCCTCCGGGCCACCGGCTACAATCTCATCGACGAGATTAGGGCGCGCGGCCTCGAAGTATTTGCCGACCTCAAGCTCGTCGATATCCCTGAGACGCTCACCACTGATGCCATGCTACTGACCGAAGCGCAACCCGCGTTGCTCACCGTGATGTGCCAAGCAGGCAACGCGGCAATGGCGGCGCTCAAGGCAGCACTTCCTGATCTCAAGGCCGCAATGCCCGGCACCGAAGTGCTCGGCGTCACCGTACTCACCAGTCTCAAGGATAAGGACACTCAAGACATGTTCTCCTGCGATGTTGGTCCGGGAGTCGAGCGCTTTGCCAAACTCGCGGCCAAAGCCGGACTCGATGGCCTCATCTCGTCGGCAAAAGAAGCTGAGATGTTGCGCGGCATTGTCGGTGACGACATGACGCTCAACACGCCGGCAATCCGCCCCGTTTGGTCGCTCGTCGAAGGCGACGATCAAAACTCTGATCGTATCATGACCCCTACCAAGGCCATCCAGGCCGGTGCCGATCGCGTCGTCGTCGGTCGTCCGATCGTCAGGGCCGACAATCCATACGACGCAACCATGCGCACGATCGACGAGATTGCCTCGGCCTGCGCCTGACAATCTCGCAACACACGCGAACGCAAACCGGCGGTCCCCCTCGGGCCCCGCCGGTTTTTTTACATTTTCCACGAAGTACAACCTCGTAAAAATACGACCTTTACAACAAATGCACCCTCATATAAGGTTATGCCGACGTGCGAGATATTGATCGCTCGACGCCAAATATTAAACAGGACATTGAAAACGTGAGTGCGTGAGCCGTAGGCAACGGCCATGAACGATCGTGGAAAGGTCAGTTATGGGAACAGATTCCATCACCATCCCCCGCTGGTTTGACCGACACTTGCATTTGCGCGACGGCGATATGCTCCGCACGGTTCTGCCGCACACGCTTGCCTCGCAAGCGACGGCGGCCGTCATCATGGGCAACCTTCCGCCCCCGAACGAGATCTCGACGATCGTAAAAGCGATTGCGTATCGCGACCGGATCATCAGCATGTTGCCGCCCGGAAGCGACTTCACGCCGATCATGACCTGCTACCTCACCGACGAGACCGCCCCCGAAGATGTTGTTAGCGGTTACAAGGAAGGCGTCTGGCGCGCGGTAAAACTCTATCTCGCGCGCAAGGACGGGTCCGGCGGCACCAGCCACTCGAGCCGTGCCGTCAAAGACATTCGCGGGCGCTACCCGGTCTTTGCGGCCATGGAAAAGGAAGGCATTCCACTCCTGGGTCACTTCGAATCCGTCGATCCCGAAATCGACGAATTCGATCGCGAGATGATCTGCCTTTACTTGAACGTAATACCGCTGCACGAAGCATTCCCCGGTCTGAAGATCGTATTCGAACACATTACGGACAACCGGTCGGCGGAGTTCGTGGTTTCGGCAGGAGACAACGTGTTCGCCACGGTCACGGCCCATCATCTCATGATCAACCGCAACGCCATGTTCGACGGCGGAATGAATCCGTTCAAATACTGCAAGCCAGTGCCCAAGCGCGACGACCACCGGCGGAAAGTTCGTGCGATCGTCACCGCGGGTCATCCCCGCTTTGGCGCCGGCACCGATTCGGCGCCATGGGATGAAGCGGCCAAAGCGCGCGGTTTCGGATGCTCCGCCGGCATTTTTACCGCGCCGGCAGCACCCGAACTATATGCGACGGTCTTTGACGAAGATGGCGCGCTGGACAAACTTGGCGCATTCATGTCCGTAAACCTCGCCGAGATCTATGGTCTCGAACCGAGCAAAGAAACCATGACTCTCGTTCGCGGGTCGTTCACGATCCCGGAAAGAGTCGGCACGGTGCGGGTTTTCAAAGGCGGCGAAATACTGCCCTGGAAACTCGTCGGACGGTAACGACACATCAACATCACATCCAACGAACGCAAACCGGCGGTCCCCCTCGGGCCCGCCGATTTTTTTATGAGGCGAGTCCTCCCGAAGGAGGTTTCGCCTCGTGAAAAATTGACTTTACAATCCAAAAAACATCATATAAGGTTATGCCGATGCCGACGATGAATGGTTCATCGCACGAGCATCAAAAGTTTAAATGAACCTTGAAAACCTTAACGGAGGATCATCATGATCACTCTTTCGAACGGCCATTGTTTCGAATATATGGTTGCGAGCGGCGCCCTTGGCTTTGACGGCAACGGTTGGCCTTGGGAACGGCCACTGGTCGCCTTGGGACTGATCAAACCCGAACTCTTCACGATCCGCATAGTCAACTTAGCAATGCACCACTTGGTGCACATTTGAAGAATTAAGTATCTCTCGATAGGTCTCGTTCGGCGTTTTCCAACCCAAACTTTTTCTTGG
>CAIQCM010000158.1 GCA_903870305.1 uncultured bacterium | reverse complement strand
TGGTGTTTATCGGACCGGTTTTTTTATCTTAATTAAGCGGTTATTTCTTGACAAGAAAGGTTTTTTGTGGTATGTTCAATCATACCGTTTATGAGAAAAACCCTATCAAGACATTCTAAATTTCGCTTATTTGCAATCTCAATAGTTACGTTGCCGGCTTTTGGTATTTTACTTTGGCGCGGCATACCCGCCATGGTCGTGCCGCCCACGGTCGCGCCAACGATCGCCTCGATACCGATGCCGATCAATGTCCCGCTTGCCGCCCTCAAAGCGGCGCCTGATAGGACCACCTCGACGCCCGCCGCACCTGCGCCGGTCGCTGTGCCAAGCGCTCCAACCAATGCCCCGATCATTGCGCCCACTAGCGTGGCAGGAACGGAAAATATTGGCGCGCCCATACGCATCCTGATCCCATCCATTGGGGTCGACGCCTTGATCGAGCCGGTCGCGCTTACGGCCACCGCAGCGATGGACACGCCTAAAGATCCGCTTGACGCCGGTTGGTACGATCTTGGCCCGCGGCCCGGAGAGACCGGCAGCGCGGTTGTTGACGGACACGTCGACTGGTACAACGGCGGCGGCGCGGTTTTTGCCAATCTGGACAAATTAAAGGCGGGCGACAAGATCATGGTGAGCGACGCGAACGGATCGACCGTAACTTTTAGCGTCCGCGACAGCTTGCGCTACGACCCGTCGGCGGACGCCACCGCTGTTTTCATTTCAAATGACGGGTCATCGCACCTCAATCTCATCACCTGCGACGGGGTGTGGGACAAACAAGCCAAACAATATTCCAAACGCCTGGTGGTATTTGCCGATAGGATCTGATAAAATCGATATATAAAACTTACGCCAATGAGTATGTCAAAAAATATTTTTTTATATTCTACGGCGATAATTCTGTCCTTCCTGATCGCGGGAAAGACGCGCGCCGACGCGAACACGACCGATTTTGAAAATTTTACGCTTGGAGCGGTTAACGGCCAGAGCGGTTGGCAGAGCGGCGGCATTCCGCCATCGCATACGATCTTTGACGAAGCGGTGGTCGCCAACACCTACGGCTACGCGAGTTTTGGAACAAAAAGTTTGCGTCTTTCGAACGCCATCACTTCGACCGGTTTTGGCGACCAGACCTTTTCCGCCTCGCTCGCAAACGAAGCCGGTGAAACCGCCGCTTCGCACGGTCCCTTTTCCGGCGGCGTGCGCCAGCCATATTTTGAAGCGCAATGGGATTTTGCTTCGGCCGCGCCCGGAAGCGAACAACCCGGCCTCAGCATCTCCACGAGCGCCGATGAAGGCGACGGCGCGCGCATGAGCTGGGTTCAAATGCAAGACACGCCGACCGGGCTGCAGCTTAACTTTGACGATTATGAGATCGCCGTCGGGGACTTTGTCTTGACGCCCATTGCCACCGGACTCGACCGCACGGTGCCGCATACATTAAAGATCACCATACAGTTCATCGACGGCCCGTCGAACGATATCGTCCAGGTATATTTGGATGGCGCGCTGATCCACACCGGAACCAGCTGGGAGGACTATGCCCGTTCCGCGGGCGGCGCGCCCAACCCGGTTGACTCCATTTTGTTCCGCGCGGGCGGCGCCGCGGCTCCGGTAAACATGGGCAAAGGATTTTTAATTGATAATTTTTCCTCATACAGCGGACCCGTACCCTCTCCGGCGCCGCCGCCGTCAACCCCATCTAGTTCTCAAAAGGAACCGGCGACCATCACCGTGGTCAAATTGGTCGTTAATGCGAAAGGCGGAACCAAAACTCCGAACGATTTTCCGCTCTTTGTGAACAGCACTCCCGTTGATTCCGGCATCCCCAACATCTTCCCCGCGCCCGCCGACGTGTATCACGTCACTGAAACGGCGGATACCAACTACACAAGCGCCTTTTCCGGCGACTGCGACGCAACGGGCGGCATTGCCCTTAATCCCGGGGATGCCAGCATCTGCATCATCACCAATACCTATACCGGTCCCGCCACCGCGGTTATTACTCCCGTTCCGCCGCTTCTTGATATTGTTAAAACCGCCAGCCCTCAGACCCTGCCGAACGGTCCCGGACCGGTAACCTATACCTATATTCTCAAAAATACGGGGGGCGTCCCCGTAACCGATGTGACGCTCGTGGGCGACACTTGCAGCCCGATCAAATTGACCTCCGGCGATTTAAATAACAACAATATTCTTGACTTGGACGAGATCTGGATATATCACTGTTCCACGACGCTCACAGCGTCACATACCAACACCGTCGTCGCGGCCGGCTGGGCCAACAAATTGGTCACCTCCGACATTGCCAGCGCCACCGTCATGGTCGGCACGCCTTTGACGCCACCCTCGATCCACGTCACCATGATCCCCAATCCGCTGACCCTGCCGGATGACGGCGGATCGATCTTGTACACGGAAAAGGTCACCAATCCGGGCATCGTGCCGCTTAGCGGCGTCAACATCACCGACAACGTCTGCAGTATGGTGAAATATATCGGGGGCGATACGAACAACGATTCCAAGCTCGACCCCTCCGAAACATGGACCTACACCTGCCAAGTCCGCCTGAGCGAAACTTCGACCAACACTACGATCGCTTCCGGCACAGGGAACGGCGGGACCGCGCGCGATATCGCGCTCGCCACCGTCGTCGTCGCCGCGCCGGCCGCCATAAATGGTTCGCCAGTCAAAATGATCAAGGCCAACCTGTCGCCGGGAAGCCGCGGAAACGATGTTAAAGTCCTGCAAAACTTCCTAATATCAGACATCGCTGAAACGGACGATGTCGAGGCGCGCGCGCTCGCAAAAGCCGGGGCGACCGGATACTTTGGCCCCTTGACCCGCGCCGCGTTGGCCGAATTTCAAGAGGATGCGGGGATCAAGCCGAGCGTCGGCTACTTTGGACCGCTCACCCGGGCTTATTTGAACGCACATTATTGAAACTGAGCCAACGATCGACCGCGATATTTTATTCAACCTATGAATAATATTCTTAAAGTCACGACCGGCGTTATTGCCGGAGCGGCAATAACCGCGCTTGCCTTCTACCTATTTATGATCCCCAAAACGCCAACGCCAAAACAACTCGCGTCGTTTCAGATCAACATCGCCAAAGCCGCCGCGGAAAACAAGGACTATCGCCATGTCTTGTTCACCGGAGAAAAATCGCAATTGGTCGTCATGAGCATACCCTCAGGCGGCGAAGTGGGCGCGGAAACGCACAAGCATGTCGAACAGATCCTGTATTTTCAATCCGGAACCGGTGAAGCGGTGTTAAATGGCAAGACCTCGCCGATCGGCCCGGGCGACGTTGTCGTGGTCACGCCCGGCACTTTGCATAATTTCATAAATACCGGAAAAGACCCGCTCCAAATTTTCACAACTTACGCCCCGCCTAACCATATCGACGGCCGCATTCAGCACACCAAAGCCGATGCCGATGCCGATACCGCCGACGAGGCCTTTGGCGAAGCGCAATAACCCTCTTCCGCGGCCAAATCAAAAACCGCCTCCGCCAAGAAAACGGGGCGTTTTTTGTTCCCAGTTGTCCCTTGCCCGCGGGTCTTTATAATGATAAGATAATGCCTTGTTTTAACGCGAACCATAGCAATTACATGGCCAGAAAAACCTCAAATTCCAGCGATTACGGCGCCAAGCAAATTACCGTCTTGGAGGGTCTTGAACCGGTCCGAAAGCGCCCGGGCATGTACATCGGCTCGACCGGGCCCGAAGGATTACATCACCTTATCTGGGAAGTTGTGGACAACTCGTTCGACGAGGCCATGGCCGGGCACTGCGACATGATCACCGTGACCCTTAACGCCGACGGCTCGTGCTCGGAAGAGGACAACGGCCGCGGCATTCCGGTCGACCCGCACCCGCAATTCAAGGTCTCGGCGCTTGAACTCGTCATGACCAAGCTGCACGCCGGCGGCAAATTCGGCGACGGCGGCTACAAGGTTTCCGGCGGCTTGCACGGCGTCGGCGTCTCGGTCGTGAACGCGCTCTCGACGCTCACCCGCGCCGAGGTCTTCCGCGACGGCAAGGTCTGGATGCAAGAATATAAATTCGGCAAACCGGTCGCCAAAGTTAAAACGACCGGCTCGACCAAGAAGCGCGGCACCAAAATAACTTTTTACCCCGACCCGTCGATCTTTACCGTTACCACCCAATTTGATTGGAAATACATTCTCGACCATTTGCGTCAACAGGCGTACCTCACGGCCGGCGTACGCATCGATCTTCACGACCTCCGTGAAAAACCGGCCAAAGCGTACTCTTTTTATTTCGAAGGCGGGGTTGCGAGCTATGTCCGGCACTTAAACCACAACAAGGAGCCCAAACACGAAAATGTTTTTTATGTGAAGAAGGTCGCCGAGGACGTTGAGGTCGAATTGGGTCTCCAGTACACCGACGAATACAAAGAAACCGTCTTCGCTTTTGCGAACAACATCTATAACCCCGACGGCGGCTCGCATGTTTCCGGTTTTCGCACCACGCTCACCCGCGTGCTGAATAATTACGCGCGCGCCAAAAACTTTATCAAGGAAAAGGATGACAACCTGACCGGCGAGGACGTGCGCGAAGGTCTTACCTGCGTCATCTCGGTCAAAGTCAAAGATCCGCAATTCGAGGGTCAAACCAAGGCCAAGCTGGGAAACCCTGAAGTGCAGACGGCGGTCACCACCGTCTTCGGCGACGCTTTTGCCACTTATCTCGAAGAACACCCGCGCGACGCGAGCGCCATTTTGGAAAAATGCGTGCTCGCTTCCCAAGCGCGCGCCGCCGCGCGCGCCGCCCGCGAGACCGTGCTCCGGAAAGGCGTGCTCGAGGGTCTGACGCTTCCGGGAAAACTTGCCGACTGCTCTTCGCGCGACCCCAAGCAAACCGAGCTCTATATCGTGGAGGGCGACTCGGCCGGCGGCTCGGCTAAACAAGGCCGCAACCGCGACTTCCAGGCCATTCTCCCATTGCGCGGCAAGATCTTGAACGTCGAACGCGCGCGGCTCGACAAAATGTTGCAGAACAACGAACTGCGGAACCTGGTCATTGCCATGGGCACGAACATCGGCGAACAGTTCGACCTTGCTTCGCTCCGCTACGACCGCATCATCATCATGACCGATGCCGACGTTGACGGCGCCCACATCCGCACACTGCTGCTCACCCTTTTCTACCGCTATTTCCCACAGGTGATCACCGCCGGACACCTTTATATCGCCTGCCCGCCGCTTTACCGGGTGGCCAAAGGCAAGGACATCCGCTACAGCTTTACCGAAGCCGAGCGCGACAAAGCAATTGCCGACTTCCAGGCCATGGCCGCTGCCAAGGGTAAATTGCAAACGGCAAATGGGAAAAAACAGGTTGAAGAAGTTAAGGCCGAGGAATCGACAGAGGTCGTGGGATCGGAAAGCGAATCGCCAACGGGCGAGATCGTCGCACCCGGCGGCGTGGTCATCCAGCGCTATAAGGGCTTGGGCGAAATGAACCCGGATCAGCTTTGGGAAACAACCATGAACCCCGAAACGCGCCTCATGCTCAGGGTCACGATCGAGGACGCGCAAAAAGCCGACGAGACCTTCGACATTCTCATGGGCGGCGAGGTCGAACCGCGAAAGCGCTTCATCCAAACCCACGCCAAGACGGTAAAAAATCTCGACATTTAAATATAAAGAAGCCGGTCTCCAGAAGGAGCCGGCTTTTTTCGTGCGCGCGTTCGTGCACATCATCGGCGCAGACGCAGTCGATCGTCGTAACCCGTGTTCACGAGCGCGACCATGTCATTTCCGGTATTGACGGACACGAATTGAATGGCAGACAAGGCGTGCCCATCGCCCTCGTTCAAGTTCAGCGTGTTGATCAAGGCCGGTTCGACCTCGACCGTCAGTTCCAAGAAGCCGGCATACGGCTCATCGATCGTGCACATCTTTGCGCGGATGCCGACAAATCGCGTTATGACGAGGATGCCCTCTCGACCGGCAATACCGACCGTTGGGCTGGCGAATTCCGACAGAAGGTCGGGGCGGCATCCGTCTGAAGGAAACCCGCACGCGATCAGGATGGCGCCGCTCCCCTCACCGGAACCAAAAACCCTGGTCACGGGCATACCCTGTCTCAAAGTCGCAGCGAGCCGACGATTGGCGCGGGCGACGGAGATGATCGGCGAAATGTTTCTTTCTTTCAAAGGCCGTTCATTCAAGGAACGCGGGGTGGGTGCCGGAGTGTCGGGACCGAACAGGACAACAAGATTATTTTTAAGCCCTGCGGGCGTCATGGGGTCACCTCCTTATCGAAAGAACTTCACACCTTTTTCAACTTTCTGTCAAGAGCCGACGGATCGCTAAAAAAATAACCGTAAAAAAAATTTCAGCGCGCAAAAAGTTATACACAGCGCGATCAACGCGCGACAAATACTAAAAAATGTGCTATAATTATTTTAACGTGCATCTATCTTTCGCACGATTCACTCGACACCAGCTCAGCTGGGCGAGACAAAAGAGAAAGGAGGTGTGTTCACATGGCAAAGAAGAGAAAGGTCGCCAAGAAGGCGGTCAAGAAGACCGCCAAGAAGAAGACCACCAAGAAGCGTAAGGCTGCAAAGAAGAGCCGTCGCTAAATAAAATTCCCTCCTATGCGGAGGGAATTTTATTTAACAAC
>CAIQCM010000157.1 GCA_903870305.1 uncultured bacterium | reverse complement strand
CGACGCGACACCAATATACGAATGCATGCGAATGATACGAATTACCGCTTCGGCGGGCGGATTAGATATTAGGTATTAGACATTAGATATTGAATGAAGTAATCTCAAACCATGATCATCTTCTTATACGGCACCGATGCGTATCGCTCGCGGCGCAAGCTTGATGAGATCGTCGCTAATTTTCGTTCGCGCGAGGATAAGTCGGGCATGAATACGACGACGCTTGAAGCGTCAAAAACGGACATTGGCGAAATTCAGCAGGCGCTTTTTTCGCCGGCATTCTTGGGCAACAAGCGGCTGGTCGTTATTAATGGGTTGTTAGCGCTTAAGCGCGACGAGCAAAAACCGTTTGTTGACCTCATCGGCAAGTTGCCCGATTCAACGACGGCGGTTTTTTATGAAGTAGGCGATGCCAAGTCGCTGGAAAAAAGTCCCCTTCTTCCCCTCCTCACCGCCGGTAAGTTTAATTGGGAATTTTCGTCAATGAATATGGGTGCGATGGCTGCATGGATAAGTGCGGAAGCGACGAAGTTTGGCGTTTCGCTGACACCCGAGGCGCTATCGACGATTGCCGACGTGATCGGTGACGACAGCGCCAGAGCCGCCAACGAAACCGCCAAGCTCGCCGCCTACGCAGGTGATAAAAAAATTATTGAAGCCGCCGATGTGGCCGCGATTGTTGTTGGGGAAACGCGCGAGGACATGTTTGGTTTCTTGGATGCGGTCGCAAATAAGCAAACCAAGCGCGCGATGGCCATGCTTGAAAATGAGATTGCCGCGGGAATAGAGCCAATGCAGATACTGGCGATGCTTGCGCGCACCGTGCGGCTCTTGATCCAAGCGCGAGATTTGCTGGACCGAGGCATTCCGCAGAACGAGGCGATTCGCGAACTGGGCGTTCATCCGTTCGCGGCCAGGAAGTCGCTTGACCAAGCGCGAAATTTTGAAATGAATTTTTTAGTCGGTCTTCACACGGCACTTTTGGAAGCTGATAGAAAAGTTAAGACCGGCCTTACGCCTACCCCGCGATTGGTGCTGGATTTGTTCGTGGCGAAGGCGGTTGGGGTGTGATGCTGAATATCTAATATCTAATCCGACTTTCAAATATCGTCATTGCGAGAAGTGAGCCGATGCGAACGACGAAGCAATCTAGTGGTTTATACGCTTATGGTGATATTCCGATGAGATTGCCGCGTCGGCTTCGGCCTCCTCGCAATGACGAAATAAAAACACCTTCGATATTTCATCGAAGGTGTTTTCAATTTTGAAATTTATTTCTTGCTGATCGCGTGGAGGGCCTTCATGAGGCGGCTCTTCAGGCGGGCGGCGGTGTTTTTGGTGATTACCTTTTTGCGCGCTGACTTGTCGAGCGACTTGGCGGCGGCAGCCACGGCCTTTTTCGCTTCGTCGATCTTTTTAGCGGCAATGTGTTTGCGCGCTTCTTTAACCAGACCCTTGAACTCGGACTTCACCTTAAGGTTGAAGGCGTGGTTCTTGGCCGACTTGCGGATCGCCTTTGCGGCGGCGTGTTTGATTGCCATGTTCGTTGTTTATGAATAATGAAAGACAGCCGTTAATGGCATGTCTGAGAGCATTGGGATAGTACGATATTTTCGCTTTAAGGTCAAGCCCTACTTCCCTTCCGGAAGTTGCGGCTTGTCGATGGTTTCGAGTTCGATCACCTCGTCGGCGGCGCCGGTGGAGATTTTGTTGACGTCTTTGCCGATCTTGCGGAGTTCGTTTGAAGATAAATTAAATTGGTTTACGGCAACGCCCAAGTTGTTGCCCACGCGCTTGTGGTAATCGGCATAAGCATTGAAGTGTTTACCGAGTTCGGCGACCTGCTTGATGATCACGGTTGTTGATTGTTCGAGTGCAAGTTCCTTAAGGCCCAAGAGAACGGTTTGCAAGTAGGCATAGAACGAGGTCGGCGAAACGATCATCACGTGTTTGCTGAAAGCGTACTCAATGAGGTTTTTACTGTTGATCCCCGACCCGACTTCGGCATTCAATAAATTATAGTAAACGCCTTCGGCCGGAATGAACATGAAAGCAAAACCCATGGTGCCTATTTCGGGGCGAATATATTTTGCCGTTTCGTCAATGCGGTTTTTAACGTCTTTCTTCAATTCGTTTTCCAATTCAGCGCGCTTTGTTTCGTCGTGCTCTTCGGCCATGCGGTTGTAATTTTCCAAACTGAATTTGGCGTCGATGGGGATTATTTGTTCGCGGATGCGGATGATGGCGTCGGCGATAAGCTGCTTGTTCGTTTTTTCATCCTCCCCCATCGGGAATTGCATTTGATAACTGCCTTGCGGCAAAACATTTGAAAGCAGCGTTTCGAGCCAGTATTCGCCCAAGACGCCGCGCTGTTTCGGATTTTTTAAAATGTTCTGCAGATTTTGCAATTGCGAAGAAAAATCCAAGACCTGCTTGTTGGTGTTATCGAGTGTTGTAAGTTTTTCCGTGACATCGGAAATGATCTTCGAGGTCTGTTTAAACTGTTCCTGGATCGTCACCTGCGAGTGCTGCATTTTTTTGTCGATCTGGTCGTCGATACGATCAAGACGATTTTGCAATTCCTTCCGGTGGTCGGCATTCATCCGCCCGATCTCTTCGCGCACAGCGTTAAGTTCGCGGACAACGGAACCATTATCCCAGCCCCTGCTTTTTGAAATAAAAAATACGACGATTGAAGTAACGACGATAGCGATGATTATATAGAGAATGGGCATCATAAAATTTTACGTTTAAAACTGAGCATCAATTATCGTCATTGCGAGGAGTGAGTCGAAACGAACGACGCGGCAATCTCATAAATACAGCAACCATGGTGATATTCCGAGGGGATTGCTTCGTCGGCTTCGGCCTCCTCGCAATACCCGTTAAAGGGCGGCGTCAAGAGTAAGTTTCGTTTTTTTGCCAAAAGTGAATAGCGACGGGTCGTATTTTTTCTTCGTTTCTAGAAGTTTAAACATAATCCGTACGATCTTTCTGGCAATGATGAGCAAGGCCTCAACATGAGGTCGTCCGTCGACGCGCATTTGCTTGTAGTATATTTGGAAGTTCTCGTCGGACATTGTTGCGCCCCAAGCCGCACTATATAGTCGACGACGAAGAAAAGAATTTCCGCGCTTGGTGAGTCGACATCGTCCGTGCCACGAGCCGCTCTCGCGAGACGAAACATCGAGGCCGGCATAACCGATCCATGACTTCGCCGTGATGTCCGGCAAGACGGCCAACCAATGAAGCACAAGGTGTGCGACAAATGGCGAAACGCCGGGAATGCCGTCGATAAGCGCGGCGGCGGTCGAATCAGTTTCAAGAGCGGCTGACTCTTTCACAAATTCATCTTCCAAAAGGTCGGCTGTTTTTGTGAGCTGCTTAATCGTTGCGTCCAGAGCGTCTTCACCCTTTGACGCACCGGTTCGGAGTATCTCGTGACCTTCCGTAAGCTGCCGTTGTGTCGCCTTTAAAGCCTGCATCTGCTTGGCAATAGAAGCGATAACGGAGAGCTTTTTCCGCAGATCAAGGGTTTCTCTCGTGAGAGCAAAACAACGCGGCAAATTGTCGGCAAGCTCGGCCATGCGAGCGAGTCCTGAGGCGTCAGCCGGATCGGTTTTGACCTTTCGAATGTTTGACGAGGTGTACTGTTTCGCTAGAATGGGATTAACGACAAAAACCTTGTATCCGGCCTCAGTCAAAATGAGGGCGACGCGCCAATGATAGTGACCGGTCGATTCCATGACGATACGCCCGGTGAAGCCATCAAGACATGGCAATAATTTCTTTCTGATGTCGACATCGGTGTTGCGAAGCGTAAGTGCAGATTCGTCGGCCTTCGGTCGACGGAAACAGACACTCAACGTCGCTTTTGCAACATCGATGCCGATAGCGGAGATCGCGGACGATTCGGGTTTTGACATATTCAAATGTCGTTAAAAATTATTAAACGATCGGTCGATCTCGCCGTTCCCTGTCATATTGGTTAAAGAGGCTCAAGGCCTAACCCGATAACGGAGTTCCGGAGAGTCCCGATCAAGAGGGAACGAAAAGGCATTGCGCGTGGCTCGAAGCCATTGACAGCATTGTTCCGTTCCCTCGATCAAGGATACCCCCATTAAGGGGATGTGTCCTTTATATGACAGGCATATTGTAACAACGGTAAATTTCATGCGTCCATGGCTCGATAAAATTTCAAATTCTCCATCGGCATCGTTGCTCGTCTGGGTCGGATCGTTCATTGCCGGGATCGTCGCGGTGACGGTCTTCGCGCCGGCGTCGTATGCCGCCTGGGCACAGCCCGCAATGTTCGGTTGTTTTTTGTTCGCGCTCGCATCCGGCTTTATTTTAAAAGATAAGAATACGCGGATGCTTACGGTCGCCGCGTGTTTGATATTTGCCGGCGTCGCTCGTTATTTATCGAGTCGCGGCGATGTCGTTGATCTGCTCAAATATTTTCCCGCGCTTGCGGCAACAAAAGCGTGGCTCATTGCCGCGGTGGGACGCATGCTCCCCGAGCCGCACGCGGGATTTCTCGACGGCTTGCTCGTTGGCGGCGGCGCCGGATCGCCCGCGCTCAAGGCCGCCTTCGTTGCCACCGGCACGGCGCACGTGATGGCGCTTTCCGGCTGGAATATAAGTTCGATCGGCAAGTGGGTCAATTCAATTTTTATGTTCTTTCGTTTGCAAAAGATGACCCGCCTCGTCGCCACGACCGTCGCGGTCATCGCCTTCGTTATTATGACCGGCGTCGGCGCCTCGCTCGTGCGCGCGGCGGTCATGGCCGTTTTTGCGAATGTGGCATTTGCGAGCGGCCGCCCTTCGGCGCAGGGCCGCGCCGTTTCCTATGCCGCCGCGCTCATGTTATTGGTTTCTCCAAGGGTCATGGCAACGGACGTCGGTTTTTTGCTTTCCGTCGCAGGTTGTTTGGGCATGGTTTATTTGTCGCCGTTTTTTGCGCCGTTCGTTAAGTTTTTGCCCGACCGCTATGATCTGCGCGGCACGGTTGCCGGGACCTTGGCCGCGACCCTGGCGACTTTGCCGGTGGCGCTCGCGGCGTTCGGGCAATTCTCGCTCGTGGCGCTGCCGACCAATGTGCTTCTCCTGCCGTTCGTCGCGCCAACCATGCTGGTCGGCTTTCTTGGCGCGATCGTTTCATCGATCATTTCGCCGCTTACGGCCTTTTGCGGCGCCATAACCTTGTTCTTCACCAATTATGATATTTCGGTCGTTAAATTATTCGCTCGCGTTCCCGGCGCATCGATCGCCGGCGTCTCTTTCAACTTGACCGCCGCCGCGCTCATGACGGCGGGCATGGTCTGGATGACGCTGAAACATTATGACGATCTTCACCAAAAAGAAAATTAAAAGCTGGACGCTCGCATTCGCCCTGGGCGGCTCGCTTATGGTGGGCGTGCCGGCGCTCGAACGCGCGACCGCGCCGGTCGCGCTCAGCTCGAAGGCGACCGCCGGTCAAATGTCGCTTACGGTTTTTGACGTCGGCCAAGGCGATTCCATTTTGGCCCAAGTTGGTGACAAGCAGATCTTGATCGATGGCGGACCCGATAGCACGGTCCTCGAACGCTTGGGAAACGCGATGCCCGCCGGCGACCGGGAGATCGACCTTGTCATTCTCACGCATCCGCATTCCGATCATGTGAACGGGTTGGCGCAGGTCTTGTCGCGATACAAGGTCGATAAGATAATGGCCACCGACGTGACCGCGCCGATCGTGTCGTTCCGAACCTGGCGCTCCGAGATCATGCAAAACAATATTCCCGTCGATGATCCGCAAAAGATAAAGACCGAGCGCGTTGGCGATATGGAATACGACGTATTGTCCGCCGGCACCGAAGCGGGGATCCGCGGGAGCGAACACGATGGCAATTCCGACGGGCTTAACGATTCCTCGATCGTCGGCATGCTCAAGTTTGGGCAAAAACGTTTTTTGCTTATGGGCGACGCGACGACCGTGATCGAGGATAAGCTCATGGCCGCCCCCGACGATCTAAAAGCGGATTTTTTAAAGGTCGGGCATCATGGCAGCAATTATTCGACGAGTGAAAAATTCATTGACGCGGTGGCGCCCGTTTACGCCGCCACTTCGGTCGGAGCGAAGAACCCATACGGCAACCCCGCTTGGCGGGTCATGCAACTCATTAAGAACAAAGGCATTGTCGGATATCGGACGGACGAGAATGGCACGGTCACGGCTTTGACAGACGGATCATCTTTACAAGTGGCCTCGGAGAGGGTACGATAGTTTGGAAAATGAAACATGAAACACGCAACATGAAACATTCATACGGATCCGGTCGTTAAAATGTTTCATGCTTCATGTTTAATGCTTCATTCGAATACTATGATCGAAAAATCACTCGTCCTCATCAAACCCGACGGCGTCCAGCGTGGACTAATTTCCGAGATCATCGGCCGTTTTGAGCGCGTCGGATTAAAACTCGTTGCGATCAAAATGGTCCACCCAACGCATGACGATGTTGAGAAGCACTACACTTTGACCGACGAGTGGATGCTGGGCGTTTATACCAAAGCCAAGGCCAAGTACGAATCGGTCGGCGAAAAGTTTCCGTTCACCGATCATCAGGCGTATGGCAAGTCGATCAAGGAAGGACTGGTAAATTTCTTAAAGTCCTCGCCGGTCGTCGCCATGGTCTGGGAAGGCGAAACCGCGGTCTCCTTGATTCGAAAAATGGTCGGCAACACCGAACCGGCCTCGGCGACCCCGGGCACCATTCGCGGCGATCTGTCGCATGACAGCTATGCCCTCTCGAACACCCAGAATCGCCCGATCCGCAATTTGGTGCATGCTTCCGGAAATGTTAAGGAGGCGGAGCATGAGATCGGAATCTGGTTCACCGATACCGAGCTTTACAAGTACGAGCACGTTAACGATCGCGTGCAATACGATCCGGACTGGTTTTTGTCGAAATAATAAAAGCATCGATCAATCAGCCCGCGCCTTTTGACAAAAGGACGCGGGCTTTGTTATCATCAACCCTCGGCCAAAAACCGGGTTTTTGTTTTTTCAGGACCCTGACAATTGAAAAAGGAGGTTAAGAGATGAGTGATATTAAAGTGATACTTTGCCACGCCGGTGACGCTTCGGCCGCCATGCTCTTGGGAATTCTTGCTTCGAGCGATCTCACGGGAAATTTTCGCCGGCGCTTGCTCTCGCGCGAAATGGTCAAAGATGGCACAACGACGATCTTCTATCGTCGGGTCGTCGAGTTACGGCGTGCGGGTGACGAAAAAACGGTTAATGTTGAAGTTGTCACACTGCTTCCGAATTCAATTTCCAGAGCGACCTTTCTGGAACGCGCCGGTCTCAAATACTCGGAGGTGTTCTACGTGACGGTCATGAGCAACCATGAGGCATGGCTTGAGCTTGAGCCGAAAGATACTGTGGAAAAGCCGTTTGTCTTGATCGAGCCGAGTAATAGGTATTTGAGGATCAGCGGTTTTGATTCGGCCTTGGTCATAAACGATCTCAGGGGCGCTTCATCCGACGACCCCGCGATACTGAATGCCGTTTCCGACGGCGTGCGGGTCATTTCCGGGTACGTTCTCGGCCCGAGACCAAAAACAAAAAAAGCGCGGCGCAACGCGCCGGCGGAGGTGCAAGATGGCAAGTAAATTATTGATCGCTTGTTTTCGCGGTGATGATCTGGCTTGCGCGACGCTGGAGCAAGCCATCGCCTTGATCGGATATGCGCGGAACATCGACTATGGCAACAGGTGGAAGAACGAAGCCGGCTGCAAACAGAAGTGTATTGATCCGCGCGAAATGAACCCCCACCCCGTTTTCCTAATTGGCGAAGGCGGTATGAACTTCGCTTCGTTCGAAGCGCGCAACAACTGTACGCGCGGCGAGGGGATCATCGTTGTCACTCACGGCTCGACGAACATCCCGTTGGGCATGAAATTCATTCCCCCGTACCGTTTCTTTAAGGGATTGCGTTTGGTTGATGGCGAGAATATTGCCGGACTGCGAAAGGTCGTGCTTCTGGATCCGGCCGAAGGGCGCGGCGACGGATATCGGAGAGTGTTGACCAAGCACGCCGCGACCACGATCAGTATCTCGATGGAGACCGAAGCGGCCGCCATGGCGCTTTTCCCCGATCCGGAAGCGGCGCGTGAGAGTCGGCAAATACTCGCCCCATCGTCCATGAACGCGTAGAAGGATCAGATCATCGATGAGGCAAGGTGCGTACGCGCCCTTGCCTCTTTTCTTTTATATTAGTAATATCAAATGGTCATCCAAAACAATGTCGGGGCGTATGGCGCGTTGCGCCATACGGACGCTCGTTCGGAAAAAATATCAGTTCGCTGCCATTTTATTCCTCGCTTCGCGTCCGTAGCGTAGCGGCATCGCGCATGCATGGGGTGCATGAGATTGACAATCAACATTGTGTCGGGGCGTAGCGTAGCGGCATCGCGCATGCATGGGGTGCATGAGATTGCTGGTTCGACTCCAGTCGCCCCGACAGAGTGTTGATTGAGGAATATTCCAGTCTCACTGATAAAATCTTCGTTGATTATGTCGATCGAATCACTGTCTCATGAGGCGGTTCCCAATGAACCGTTTCTCCGTGTCGATCTTCAGCCATACGAGATCAAGAGCCGGGATGGCAAGTTTGTCGTCCGTCTTCCGGTTACCGGCGGACTGGACGCCAAGGGCAAGCCTTGCGCCGATGAATACGGTGAAGTGATTTTTGATTCGGAAGAAAAGGCTTACCGAGCGGTTGCCGAAGCTCGAAAAGATTTCGAGCTTAATCCCTTGAATTGAATAAAAAAGAAATATCCCGCTTAAGCGGGATATTTCTTTTTTATTTGACCTTGAATGCCGCGCTCACGGTTTTTCCGTTCACGATGAAAGGCGGATCGTGTGCGGGGTCGAAGATCCCGTTGTTGTCTCCATCGGCATGGATCTCGGCGATGTATTTATGTCCCTTTGTCACGGTCGCAGCGATCTTCGTGTTCATCGTTTCCGGAAAAATGATGACATTGCTTGCGCCGACGATCGAGTTCGTCGCCGCGTCGCGGATCACGACAAAGCCGTGGATGGGCAACGCGACCTTCGCGACCGTGATCGTATCGCCGGCCGGCTGAGGCGAGTCGACAGAAAGCGCCGGCACGGTACCGGTTTGAATGATGGGCGGGTTCTGCTTGGCCGGCGTTTGCGTGACCGCGGCCGGTTTTGCCGCCGGTTTGCGCAGGAGCGCGAGCGAGACGACTAAACCAATGAGCGCGATAACGACGGCCGAGATAGCGAGTTTGCGTTTCATGATCCCATTATATAACAAAAGATCGCCGATGGCGATCTTTTGTTGGTGTTATTTGGTTGCTTTGACAGCGGTCTTTTTGACTTTCTTGGTCGCCTTAATGCAGGCGGCGCAGACCAAGACCTTTTCGCCGTCCACGCGGCGCATTTGCAGGTTCACATTCTGGCGGCGCTTGGTGGCAATATGCGAGTGGCTCCTGGAAACGCTAGTCATGAAGCCGCGTTTGCAGTTGGAACATTGTCGGGCCATATGAGTTGCTAGTTATGAGTTTTGAGTTGTTAGTGAGTACGAACGGAAAGATACCAGAGATCGAGTATTTGTGCAAGGGTTGATTCGTGGTATCGTAATTAGACATTCGACATTAGTCATTCGACATTCATCCGCATGCCAATTTCCTTGCTTGCGCAAAATCCGCTATATTTCATCGCTTGGGTCGCGGCGATCTTGATCGCGCTGACCTTTCATGAGTTTTCCCATGCTTTGGCCGCGCACTTTCTTGGCGACCAGACGGCCAAGCGCATGGGCCGGCTGTCGCTAAACCCGCTCGTGCACTTGGACCCGATCGGCTTTTTGGCGCTGGTCTTAATCGGTTTTGGCTGGGGCAAGCCCGTGCCATACAATCCGTATAATCTGCGCTATCCCAAATGGGGGAGTACGCTGGTCGCCGCCGCCGGCCCTGTTTCAAATCTTGTAATGATCCTTGTTTTCGGCCTTATCTTTAAGTTTGTTCACCCGTTCTTGCCGCTGGACAATTTGTTGCTTGCGTTCCTCGAATTATTGATCCAGCTGAATTTAATTCTTTGCCTCTTCAATCTTATTCCCGTGCCGCCCCTAGACGGCTCGAAGTTCTTACTCTCGGCCCTCGCCGCGCCCGAACACTACAAAACTCGCTTTTTTCTCGAAACCCGCGGCCCCCTCTTACTCCTCGGCCTGATCCTCCTCGACAGCTTGTCGGGCCTCAACATCCTCTCAACCATTTTTTCCTTCGCCGCGAATTTTACGCTGAGGTTGTTTGCGTAGATTTAGACGATTATCTTGACAAAAACATAATTTTATGATATGTTTTCGCGTTGCCTGAACGCGAATTTTTGCGTTTATGGCTAGCAAATTGACAAACAATTCTACATACAGAATACAGAGGTGAAAAGTGAATCATCATCAAAATCGAGAAGCATTAGCTAAGCGCACACAGGCCCTGCTGTCCTCCCTCAATCAATTGTCAAAACCGCCGCGGCCTTACCAGATCGAGGCCTTTGGGCGGCTGCATAAGTGGTTATGCGATCCAAGAGGATCGCGGCGCGGGTACTTTGCTCACGCTACCGGTTTGGGGAAAACCTATCTCTTTTCGTCGATCCTGCAATTTTGCACTGGACTGCGGTGCTTGGTAATTGTTCCAACCAAGGTGTTACTTCAGCAGACGGCGAGGAAGATACAACAATCAACTGGCGGCATACTCGGACATCTTTCGAGCGTGTCCCGCGTTGTTGGCGAGAACGATGAGACCATCGCTCTGCGCGGCCACGATCACTCCGACATTGTGATCACGACCAACGACAGCTTCGAGCTACATGCCGATCAGCTGGCTTTGAAATTCGTCCCGTCATTGATCATTTGGGACGAATGCCATTGGGCCTACACAGAGAGCGCGCAAAAAAAGCTGTCGTTTTTCCCAGAAGCGGTCATCGTCGGTTACACGGCGACACCCGACTACTTAGGTAACGCAGCAAAGAACGGTTACGTTTCGGTCGAGATGGAGAATGGAAAAATTCTCTATGGCGACCCCAGCCGTTTTGCTCGAGCGCACTTCGGGACAATGATCGACGAACGCACAGTTCGTTGGGGGATTGAAAACCACTGGTTGTCATCGCTGGCTTATGGCCGAATCGAGTTTGACGCGAAGTTTGACCAAATTCCCCTTAAGGAAGGGGAATACGGCCTTGATTACGACGCCAGCGCGCTCCAAAAACTCATGGCCAAACACTGGCCAGTCATGTGCGAAACGGTTCGCCGTTTGTACAAGAATCGGCAGTACGACTTGCGTCACAAGCAGTGTTTCGCGGTTTGTCCGGGTGTTGAAGAGGCACAGATGCTTGCCGAAGTCATCGGTGGTCTTGGAATTCCATCGGCTTGTATAACCGGAAGGACCCCAGACCGTAGACGACTTAAGATTCTCGAAGCTTATGATCAGCGAGAAATAAATTTAATCTCGTCGGTCATGGTCTTGCGTGAAGGTTGGGATGCGCCAGGGGCGGAGGTCGGTATGATCCTCAGGCCGACAACGTCGCGGGTCGTCTATGTGCAGATCATGGGGCGGGTACTGCGGATCGATCTTTCCAACCCCAATAAGGTTGCTTTGATCCTCGATGCGCACTTCCAAGGCGGAAAGCTCTCGCCAATGTCAGCGCCGATTATATTCGGCAAAGACAGATTTGTGACAGGTGGAATCATCTGCGGTCCTAAGGAAGAAAACGATGATGAAGAGGAAGAAGATTCTCCCTACCTGCCCAAACATGCCAAGCCGAAGCTGATCTTCGTTGATGCGATGGAAACGGAATGGGCATACCGTGCGGGAAAAGACGGGTTCTTTGAGGATGGTGGTCGTATATGGGGAACAAAAGAAGTAATTGCAAATATGCTTGAAATAGCATCGACGACAATTGATCGCAAGATTATCGGTTTCGAACTTACCGTAAAGAACGGAAAAGATTTTAGGGGCAAGGATCGAACTTTCTATGATCTTGCGGAGGTCGCCGCTGCCTGTGGTAAAACGGTAACCGCAATCAATGCCGACAGTGATGGTCTTATTACGTATGAGAATCGTTCATGGGGCACGAAAGGGCCTATTGCGGCACTGCTAGGCATATCGGACGCCTCAGTGAGGCGCGGAATCAAGAAACATAAACCCGGGTCGATAATAGGCAAAGATCGTCGAGGTCATGTTGCGGATTTTTACAAGGTTGATGATGTTGAAGCCGCTTGTAAGAAATTATCTGTCGTCACGGATAGGGCGAGTGAGAATGGTCTGTTCTGTGATGATGGTCATGTGTGGGGAACGGTACATGCGTTAAAGGAGAGGATTGGACACGTAACGCGTAAGACGATTGATACAGCAATTGCTGATGCAAAAGCCGGTACCGGCCTTGTTTCGAGAAAGGGAAGAGATAGAGGCGGTCATATTCAGAGTTTTTATTGTCTCGATCAGGTCGAGAAAGCTGTTGCCAACCTGCGTAAAAAGCGGAAAGGCAACGCTAGCGCATAACTTACGGCCGCAATTCCATCGGGGGTTGCGGCTTTTCTTTTTGGCTTAAAACCGATAGGCGGGGGAGGGGCGGGCACGGTATTGACGCAAAAATCGAGTCATGATATTGTTCTACTAACAAACGCGACAGACGTTTATTTTTATTCCATACATGCCTACAATAAATCAACTCGTTCGGAAAGGACGCCGGATCATTAAGCGCAAGTCAAAGACGCCGGCTTTGCAGTTTGTCACCAATACTTTGGTGCGCTCCAAGACCATTTTGCCGAAGGGCGCTTCGTTCAAGCGCGGCGTTTGCGTTAAGGTGACCACCATGACCCCGAAAAAGCCGAACTCGGCTTTGCGTAAGATCGCCCGCATCCGCCTTTCTAACGGCATGGAAGTGACGGCCTATATTCCGGGCGAGGGACACAATTTGCAAGAACACTCTATCGTCATGATCCGCGGCGGCCGCGTTAAAGATCTTCCCGGCGTTCGCTACCACATTGTGCGCGGCATTTACGACACGCAAGGCGTTGCCGACCGCAAGGGGAGCCGCTCCATTTACGGAACCAAGCGCCCTAAGGCGGCCAAGAAATAATTTTTACCTATGCGACACAAGAAAGCTCCTAAGCGCGAAATTGCGGCCGACCCCAAGTACTCTTCCACGAACTTGGCCAAGTTTATCAATTACATGATGGAAGGCGGCAAGAAGAACACCGCCACCAAGGTCGTCTATGACGCCATGGATATTGTTGCCGAAAAGACCGGCAAAGCGGCCATTGATGCTTTTGAAGAAGCTATTAAGAACGTCTCTCCCGCTGTTGAAGTCAAGTCCCGCCGCGTGGGAGGCGCCAACTACCAAATTCCGATCCCGGTTCGCGGCGAACGCCGCCTCTCGCTGGCTTTTCGTTGGATGATCGAAGCGGCCAAAACGAGGAAGGGTAAGCCGATGGCGATCAAGATCGCCGAAGAGATCGCTTCCGCTTCCGCGAACGAAGGCAACGCCGTCAAAAAGCGCGCCGACGTTCACCGCATGGCCGAAGCCAACAGGGCATTCGCTCACTTTGCCAAATTCTAGATTCTTACGAAATTACGAATTTCTTACGAATTTACGAATAAATGATCAAACTAACGCGTAGTGATTTGGTTGAGCCAGAGTTAAGTTATAAGATCGTTGGGGTCTTGTACGACGTCTACAATGAACTCGGATTTGGGCATCGTGAGATCGTTTACGGACGGGCGCTGGCGACGGCGTTTAGCAAAGCAGGAATAAAATTTTCCGAACAAGTCGCCTGCGATATCCGCTTTGATAATCAAATCGTTGGGAAACACTTTTTTGACTTTCTGGTTGAAAATAGAATTATCTTGGAAATCAAAAGAGGGGATAGGTTCCTAAAGAACAACTTCAATCAAGTTGTTTCGTATCTTCAAACATCCCATTTACCGCTCGCTATTCTGGCAAATTTTACCAGTAATGGAGTGAGCTTTAAGCGCGTTCTCAATCCTGACAATCAAACTGCTATTCGTAATTCGTAAAAGATTCGTATATTCGTAAGACAATATGCCTAGAGAATACCCCATAGATAAGTACCGCAACTTCGGAGTCATCGCCCACATCGACGCCGGCAAGACCACGGTCTCCGAGCGCATTCTTTTTTATACCGGCAAGAAACACAAGATAGGCGAGGTGCACGAGGGCGACACGACCATGGACTGGATGGAACAGGAGCGCGAGCGCGGCATCACTATTACTTCCGCCGCCACCACTTGTTTTTGGAAAGGGCATCGCCTTAACCTCATCGACACGCCGGGGCACATCGACTTTACCGTCGAAGTTAAGCGTTCGCTTCGCGTTCTTGACGGCGCTGCCGTCATTTTTGACGGCGTTGCCGGCGTTGAGCCGCAATCCGAAACCAACTGGCACTACGCCGACGACTACAAAGTGCCGCGCGTTTGTTTCATCAACAAGCTCGATCGCACGGGCGCGGATTTTTACAAGGATGTTAAATCAATTCTTGACCGCTTGACCAAGAACGCCTATCCGTTGCAGCTCCCCATTGGCACTGAGGACGGTTTCAAGGGCATCGTTGATCTTCTCAAAATGAAGGCCTTCGTCTATTACGATGAAATGGGCAAGGATATTCGCGAAGAAGAGATCCCGGCCGACATGGTCGCCCTGGCCAAAGAATGGCGCACCAAGATGATCGAAAAGATCGTCGAACAAGATGAGAATTCGATGAACAAGTTCTTGGCCGGCGAAGAAATTCCCGAAGAAGAATTGAAACGCCTGATCCGCAAGGGAACCTGCAAATTTGAGTTCGTTCCCATTCTTTGCGGTTCGGCTCTTAAGAACAAGGGCGTGCAGTTCCTCTTGGACGCCATCGTCGATTATTTGCCGTCGCCCGCGGATATCGGCTCGGTCAAAGGCACCGATCCCGACGACCACGATAAGGTGATCGAGCGCAAACTTAACGACACCGAACCGCTCACGGCCATCATGTTCAAGATCGCCGCCGACCCGTTCATAGGCAAGCTCTGCTTCTTCCGCGTCTATTCCGGCACGCTCAAAGCCGGTTCCTACGTTTTGAACACCGCGACCGGGGAGCGCGAGCGCATCGGCCGCCTCGTCCGCTTGCACGCCAACACCCGCGAAGACATCGACGAGGTTTTTTCCGGCGACATTGCCGCCGCTGTCGGGCTCAAGAATACCTTCACCGGCCACACCCTCTGCGACGAAAATAATCCGATCCTCCTGGAAAAGTTCACCTTCCCCGAACCGGTCATCTCGCTCGCCATTGAACCCAAGACCAAGGTTGACCAAGAAAAAATGGGCATCGCCCTTTCCAAGCTTGCCGAAGAAGATCCGACCTTCCGCGTCCGCTCGGATGAGGAAACGGGGCAGGTCATTATTTCCGGCATGGGCGAACTGCACCTCGACATCATCGTCGACCGCATGAAGCGCGAGTTTAAGGTGGAGTGCAACGTCGGCGCGCCGCAGGTCGCCTTCAAGGAGCGCTTGAAAAAGCCGGCCGAAGGCGAAGGCAAATACATCAAACAGACCGGCGGCCGCGGACAATACGGACACTGCTATGTGCGCGTCGAACCGGGCGTTTTCGGTACCGGCTTTATCTTCGAGGACGAGACCACGGGCGGTTCCATTCCCAAAGAGTTCATCAAGCCGATCGGCAAAGGCGCCGAAGAAGCACTCGAGCGCGGCATTTTGGCCGGCTACCCGGTCATCGACACCAAGGTCACTGTTTACGACGGCTCCTACCACGATGTGGACTCCTCCGAAATGGCCTTTAAAATTGCCGGCTCGATGGCCGTGCAAGACGCCGCGAAACACGCCGGCGTTTCGATCCTCGAGCCGATCATGAAGACCGAGGTCATTACGCCGGATAACTTCATGGGCGAAGTCATTGGCGACCTCAACTCGAAGCGCGCGATCATCAAGGAAATGCGCGACCGCGGCGGCATGAAAATAATCGACGCCGACGTCCCGCTCTCCGAACTCTTCGGCTACGCGACCTCACTGCGCTCCATGACCCAAGGCCGCGCCAGCTACTCGATCGAATTCTCCCACTACTCGGACGTCCCCAAGAATGTGGAAGCCCAGATCGTCGAAGGCAAGAGGAAGTAGCACGTGGCTCGTGGCATGTCGCTCGTGGCAAATAGCTTATAGCAAATAGTGAAAAGACTTCCATCCGGAGGTCTTTTTGCGTTTTTAAAATAGGTGTACAATGTTTTTTGCATGGAAGATACCAATAAGAAAATTGAAGAGCTGACCGCTTTGGTTAAAGAAAATGCGACAGCTATTAAAGAAAACGCCTCATCTATTGATGAATTGGCAATGCTTGTAAAAAGCGGTTTTGATCATGTGGGCGAAGAAATGCATGCGCTTCGTACCGAGCTTAAGAACGATATTGCAGGAGTCGATGCTAGAATGTCCTCAGTCCGCACCGAGCTTAAGGGCGATATTTTGCGTGTGGATAATAATCTTTCGTCAGAAACATCTTCGATTCGATCCGAAATATCCGCGCTTCGATCGGAAATGCACGAGGGTTTCATGAAGACCAACGACAAAGTTGATCTCTTGACAGTAAAACTCCAAGATAAAAATGTCATTACTCAAGTTGATGCCCAAGAAGTGATGGCGATCAATCCGGCATTGCTTGCATGATCGTCATTCCCGACCCAATCGGGGGTCCATAAAAACCGAAAAAGATCCCGTCTCGGCGGGGTCTTTTGTTTTACTGATTTTCATTATAGAGTATGGCCATATGGCGAAATTCATCGGTTCTATATATAGACGGGTGTTAAAACCCATTCTTTTCTTGTTCGATGCGGAGAATGTCCATGATGCTTTTACGAGCATGGGCATTTTTTTGGGAAAATACAAAACCATGCGCGCCATCACGCGTTGGCTTTTCGCGTATAAAAATCCGCGGCTTGAGCAGACGGTCCTTGGCATCAAATTTGCGAATCCCGTCGGGCTCTCGGCCGGATTTGATAAGGATGCCAAGCTTACTGACATTATGCCGGAAGTTGGTTTTGGTTTTGAAGAAGTCGGTTCCATTACCGGCGAGCCGTGCGAAGGAAATCCCAAGCCGCGATTGTGGCGTTTGCCAAAATTGGGCGCGCTGGTTGTCCACTACGGTCTGAAGAACGAAGGATGCGCGCATATTGCGGCGCGGTTGGCGTCGAAAAAATTTAAGCTTCCGATCGGCACCAATGTCGCCAAGACCAACAACGTGGCGTGCGCCGAAACCGAGGCGGG
>CAIQCM010000156.1 GCA_903870305.1 uncultured bacterium | reverse complement strand
GTCGCAAAGAAGCATTGCCGCGGCGGTTCGTCGAACGACGCGGCTTTTCGGACGTTCGCTAGCCCTTTGTCTCCTTCCGGTAAAAAGATCGATCACTGAGAATGTTCGTTGCCGGTCTTCGTGTTCGGAAACGACGCGCAGATGCCTCCAACCAACGCTCCTTTTCATGTGCGCTCCTTTTTGTTTGTTTTACGGATTGGATCATTTTTGGATCCAGGTGATATTATATCATAATTACTTTACAAAAAGCCCCCAACTTTGTCGGGGGCTTTTGTTTACTTCTTTTTATTCTGCTTCGGCTTTTTCTTGTTGCGCTGCTGGGCGTTGTTGCCTTTGGCCATATAAAATAAGATTAGATTAAGTTATACAGACATGATAGCACAAAAAGCGATCATGTTCGAGGCAGTTTTGTGAATTCAAAATATGAATAAACAACGACAATGAGCGAACAGACAATGATCGGGGCAATAGCGAACCAAAGCGCTAGGGCGGGGAAGAACAAACCCAGGAGCGTGAGTCCGGCGGCGACGGTGAAAAGTTTGCCGCCGACGGCGTGGGTTTTGCGCCAAACAACGTCGCTCGAAAGCGTCCAAGGCGTTCTTATCCCGATGCTCCAATTTGGCTCGGCATTCTTCACGAGCGCGGCCATTGCAAAAAATAGCAGCGAAAAAGCCGGGATCATGAGTTGCGTCATGTTGAAATGATAATTGAACGCCCACAGGATCGTCAGGGCGTAAATATAGAACAAAAAGACCAGCAAAAGTAAAACGAACAGGTCAAAGCTTTTACGGAACTTTTCGATGTTCTGGCTTTTTGGATCGATCCTGGGAACAACCAGAAATATGATAAAAAGACCGAGCGCCATGAACGGAACAAAAAACGTGCCCCAAAAGCGGCCCATATATCCGTTCACCTGCCCGTTAATATCCCAATGCGAGGCGATGCGCGCCGGAAGCAACGGGTATAAATATGCCGCGACCGCAAAAGCAACGATGATGGCGGCTAAATTAACGATCTCCATTTTTCTTATTTTCATAAACTGCTTTGTCGTTATTGCAATAGATCTTTTATATCGTTCAAGTCGTTCGGATTCAGCGCTCGCACCTGATCCAGCGTTTGCGGCGGCATTGAAGCGACGAACACCGAGAAGACAAGCCAAGAAAGCAATAAACTCCCGATCGTGATAATGGCGCAAACGAGCGCCACGTGCTTAGCGTCGACTTTTTTTGAAAAGAAAAAATACCAAAGCGCAAAGACAAACCCGATAGGTGGCAACCCCAAAGAAGCCAGGTATAGCCACTTCTTCTTTTTTGTCGAAACACCGCTTTCATTCTGGACCGATTCAAGCGCCGCTATCGCCAAAGCCGCTTTATCGACATTGGCGTTGTTCTTTGACGCTTCGGCATATTCCTTCATGCGCGCCTCGACCAATTGTTCTTCGATCGTGCTCATTCGAATTTCTTTTTGCGGGAGTAGGAGGTGTTCAGGATCGCTTCGCGCCGAGCTAATGAAAGTTTGGCGATGTAGTTGTCGAAGAAATCGCGAACGACCGGATTAAGATGTGCTTTTCTTAACTTCATTTGCGAGTCGGTCTTGTAGAGCGATTCGGTTCGCTTGGCCACGATCTTGAGCGTCGTCGGGATCGGCTGTCCCCCGCCGCCGATACATCCGCCCGGGCAAGCCATGACCTCGACATAATCATAAGCGGTCGGGTCTTTCTTTATTTCTTGAATTATTTTTTCGGCATTGGCCGCGGTTGAGGCAACGGCGACTTTAATCGTACGGCCGCCAATTTGTATCTCCGCTCTTTTTATCCCTTCCATGCCGCGCACTTTCTCAAATTCAACCTTTTCCAATTCTTTGCCGGTGATGTCGAAGTAGGCGGTGCGCAATGCCGACTCCATCACGCCGCCGGAAGCGCCATAAATGGCGGCGGCGCCGGAATAGGTACCCGGCGTTTCAACTTCGCTCGTCTCCAAGTTGGGCAGATCGATGTTATGTTTCTTCAAGAGCGCACCGAATTCGCGAGTGGTGAGGACGTGATCGACCGGCCACATGCCGTTGATCTTCATCTTTTCATGACGCGCTTCATATTTTTTCGAGGTGCACGGCATGAAAGAAACAACAACGATCTTGCGCGGATCGATCCCTTCTTTCTCCGCCCACCATGTTTTATAGGCGGCGCCCGAATGCATTTGCGGCGAGCGCGAGGTCGTCAAATGATCGAGCATTTCCGGATGATAGAACTCCAAAAACTTGACCCAAGCCGGACAGCAAGAAGTAAACATCGGCAGGTTATTATTTTCTTTGATACGCTCCACAAGCTCGGCGGCCTCGACAATGGTTGTGATGTCCGCGCCCATATTCACGTCGAAAACATGGTCAAAACCCAATTTGCGGAAGGCGGTGTAAGCGCGCC
>CAIQCM010000155.1 GCA_903870305.1 uncultured bacterium | reverse complement strand
ATGGAATTGACAACCTGCGCAATCCGTGCTATATTATAGCCAAGGTCAAAAGATCCAAAAACGGGTTAAATCGTTCGTAGATCATAGACCGGACTAAAGGTCGATTAATTCAAACAATTAGTTATGTCTATGACTTACAACGACATGGGCGGCGGCTTCTCGCAAGCTCCTCGCCAGATCGTCGACGTTTCCGCGATGAACATCAAGTGTTCGGAGTGCGGCGCCCCTATCACGGAGCTCCCCTTCAACCCTGATCCGTCCAGAACTTCGACCTTGAAGTGCCGCGACTGCATGCGCAAGTTCAAGCAGGCCAACGGCCCTCGCCGCTTCTAAGCAGCGAAAACAAAAATCTCTTCAGAAATGGAGAGATTTTTGTTATAACTAACGATAACAACTAACCACTAACAACTAAATTCCAAGGAAATATCCAATGATTAATGATCAAAAAAATTAAAATCAAAAAACGAGACCCGCGGCCCCGTTTTTAAAATTTGAAAATTAGTTTTTGAAACTTTCCTTGGAATTTTCAGCCCAAGGATGATCCGCCTCGGGTGGAAGTTGTTAGTGGTTGGTTATTTTCCGCGAATGGCGGCGCGGATGAACTCGCGGAAGAGGGGGTGCGGGGCCATGGGCCGCGTTTTGAATTCGGGGTGGAATTGGGTGGCGACGAAAAAGGGGTGGTTTTTGAGCTCGATTATTTCAACAAGCTTGTTGTCAGGCGAGGTGCCGGCGATGATGAGACCGGCTTTCGTGAGTTGGTCGCGATAGGCGTTGTTCAACTCGTAGCGGTGGCGGTGGCGCTCGGAAATATTTTTTTTGCCGTAGGCACCCCTCGAGATCGTCCCCGGTTTGAGCACACACGGATACGCGCCTAGGCGCATGGTGCCGCCGTATTTCTTTTGGCGAACCAGGCCCTCTTGATCGGGCATGATATGGACAATGAGGTGCGGCGAAGAAGCGTCGATCTCCGCGGTATTCGCGGAGCGCAATCCGGCAACATGACGGGCGAATTCAATGGCGGCGATCTGCATGCCGTAGCAAAGACCGAGGTAAGGGATCTTTTTCTCGCGCACGTATTTGATCACGGCAATTTTGCCCTCAACCCCGCGCGTGCCAAAACCGCCGGGGATGACGACGCCGTCGTATAGTGACAGGTCCTTGAGCCGTTCCGGTTCCTTCTCATAGAGTTCGGAGTTAAGCCAATGCAGTTCCGGCTTGCGCTTGAAGTGCCAAGCGGCGTGCTTTAACGATTCGATCACGGAAATATAAACGTCAGAAAGCGTAAAATCGCCGGTTGAAAAATATTTACCGATGACCGCGATCCTGACCGGCTTTTCCGATTCATGCACTTTGCGCAAAAAGGCGCGCCACTCCTTAAGATCTTTTTTCCTGGCGCGAAGACCAAGCTTTTTTAAAATACGTTTCGATATTCCTTCTTTTTCCAAATTAACCGGCACCTCATAGACCGAATCGGCGTCGGGCGCGGAAATAACATCTTTAACATCAACATTGCAGAACATGGCGATCTTTCTTTTTCGCGGTTCATCGAGCGGACATTCGGCGCGGCCCAAAATAATGTCGGGCTGGATCCCGACGGAGTTAAGAAGCTGGTTGGCGTTCTGCGTCGGCTTGGTCTTCATCTCCCCTATCTTCGAGGGTACCGGCAAATATGAAACCAGCACAAACAAAACATCATGCGGATTCTTTTGGTGCATCATGCGGCCGGCCTCTAAGAAAAGCGCGTTCTGATACTCGCCCACCGTGCCGCCGACCTCGATCATCATTATTTCGGCGCGCGCAATTTTCGCGGCTTTTTTAATGCGGCGGATGACCTCTTCGGGAATATGCGGAACAACCTCAACACACTTGCCGCCGTACTCCAAGTTGCGCTCCTTTTCGATGACCGTTTGATAAACGCGGCCGGTGGTCATGTAATTGGTCGAGTTGACATCGATGTCCAAGAAGCGTTCGTAGGTGCCAATATCCTGATCGGTCTCGTCGCCGTCCTCGGTCACAAACACCTCGCCGTGTTCGACCGGGTTCATCGTGCCGGCGTCGACGTTGATGTAGGGGTCAATTTTCATCGCCGAAACGCGAAAGCCCTTTGACTGAAGGATCTTCGCGATCGAGGCCGAGGCCGTACCCTTCCCCACCCCGCTCATGACGCCGCCGACGATAAAGATGTATTTGGTCATATTGGGATCATTTTACTCTTAAGGCGGCGTGAGCCAAAGTGGATAAGATCACCGCACCGGGATGACTTTTTTGGAGAACCGCAGATAAGCGAGCTTGGCGGCTTCGGTCGCGGCGACATAAACAAACATGATGGCGATGACCATCGCAAGACCCACCGCAGACGGGGTGACGAAACTGAAAACACGCGCGCCGAAGCTCGTGAACGGCAGAACGACCGAGACGGCCATTATGGTGACCGAGATCAGCGTCAGAAGCCATGACGGACGACGCGCACTCAAGAAAAACCGGTTGGTGCGCAGGACAAAGATCGTCGCCACCTCGGTCAGCATATTCATGACAAACCACAGCGTGCGGATCTCGCCCACCGGCGCGCTTCGCATGAGAGCGAAAAAGATAAAATCAAAAAGCGAAGCCACAAAACCGAGAATGCTGGCATAGAGGGCGAGTCCGCGAATGGAAAAGCGGTGCGGCGTGGCAATGTCTTCAATATCGACGTTATCGGTGGCCACCGCAACGAACGGAATGTCGGTGAGCAAATTAATGAGCAGGATCTGTACCGGCAAAAGCGGGAGGTAATCGACAAAAAGCGAGATAAGGGCGATCGAGAAAAAATTGCCAAGATTTCCGACCAGCGTATAACGGATGTACTTGGTGACGTTTGCAAAGATGGTGCGGCCTTCCTTTATGCCGTCGACGACGACCGCAAGCGAACGCTCCAAGAGCACGACGTCCGCCGCTTCGCGGGCAATATCCGAGGCCTCGGCAACGGCGATCGCGACGTTTGCGGCCTTAAGCGCCGGCGCATCGTTAATGCCTTCGCCCAAAAAGCCGGTAGCAAATTTTTTCTCAAGCGCGTTCACAATCCGGTATTTGATGTCCGGCGTCACGCGCGCGAAAACGTCTGTCGCTTCGACCGCGGCGGCGAAAGCGCCGTCGTTGAGTTTGGCGAGTTCCGCGCCAGTTACAACTTCGCTTACGGACTTAATTATCCCCACCTTGACCCCGACCGCGCCGGCCACTTCGGCCGAATCGCCGGTGATCATCTTGATGCGCACATGGAGCCGTTCGGCCAGCTCGATAGCGGCCTTGGCGGTGGATTTAAGCGGGTCAATAAAACCGATGAGCCCCATGAAAACGGCACCCTCTTCGTCGGCGGCGCCATATTCGTCCTTTTTCACGACCTCGCGTTCGGCAACGGCCAAAACGCGCATCCCCTCTTCACCCATGGCCTTAAACTCGGATTCGGCCGCCTCGCGCGCGGCGCCCGTCACATGGCAGAGATCGAGAATGTCTTCGGGCGCGCCCTTGAGCGCCAAGATCGTCTTCCCATTGCGCTCAACAATGGTCGCATTCCTGCGCCGCGTCGGATCGAACGGCAACTGATCAAGCCGAACCGCTTTTTTGGCCTCGCCATGAAGCTCGTTCGAGGCAAAATGCCAAATAGCCGCATCAAACGATGAAACGGTTTGTTTTTTTCCTTGCGGGAGCTCCGACGAGTGCAGCGCCGAAAGAAGGCAAGCATTGGCATTGCCGCAAACGACGCGGCCGATCGCGAGTTTGTTCTCGGTGATCGTACCGGTCTTGTCGGTGCAAAGCACTTCAATGTGTCCCAGGTCCTCAATCGCGGAGAGTCGTTTTACGACCACTTTCTTCCGCGCCAAAATAAGCGCGCCTTTTGAAAAAGTAATAGTGATGACCGCAGGCAAGGCCTCGGGAATGACCGAGACGGCCACGGCCAGCGAGAAGAGCAGCAGGTCGATGGGGCTTTCAGCGGCGCCTTTGATCAAGAGGTTTGCGATGTACACGGCTCCCAGCACGATCACCGTGAGCCAAACAAGGAACTTTGAGAACGAAGCAATGTTCTGCTCGAAGATCGATGGCCGTTTTGTTTCGCTGCTCTCGGCGGCGATCCCGCCAAAGACCGTTTGTCCGCCGGTCGCGACGACCAGCGCTTCGGCCTCGCCGGAGACGACGATCGTTCCGGCAAAACCGATGTTTACGGCATCCGACGGCGTCTCCGGCGAGGCGGTCATCGTCCGCTCGTCTTTTTCCGCGGGCGCCGATTCGCCGGTTAGGATCGATTCGTCGACCAATAAATTCTCCGCCTTGATGATACGAACATCAGCCGGAAAAGCGTCGCCGGCTTTGACCGCGACCATATCGCCCCCTACCACCTCATCGCGCGGCACCGCTTTCCAAACCCCGTTGCGTTTGACCAGCGCCGTCGGGGTTATGAACTTTTGCAATTTTTGGACGACATGCTCGGACCGGTATTCCTGGGTGAAAGACAGAACGGCGTTAAGGATCAAAAAAACAAGGATCGTAAGCGCCGAACTAAGATCGGAAACAATGAGCGAAATAAAAAAAGCCGCGGCCAGCACGTAGGTCATCGGCGAGGTAAGTTGCCGAAGCAGGATCCTCAATCCGGAAAGCTTTGGCCGCGGGATGCGGTTGGCGCCGCCCACGGAAAGCGCCGAGAGCGCGGCGGCCGCGGAAAGCCCGTCGGGGCCGCTTTTAAGATCGACGAAGATCTTCTGAGTATCTTGAATCGCGTAATCCTTATAGTTCACACTTTCTTATTTTTAATCGCTTGATCCAAGTGCGCCACCGCTCGCGCCACGATCGGTTGAACGTTCTTATAGCTCACGATCTTGACGGCCTGGCGGTAAGGCACCCAGCGGATATCGCTTATCCGCTCGCCGCGCTCGGGCTTGCCCTGTTCATGGCTCGGCGTTTCCATAAGAAAAAAATCAATGCGTTTTTGCACGGTTTGCCCGACATGGACGAAACGATCTTTGAATTTTATCGAGACGTCCCCCAGGGGAGCGACCAAGCGCAGGCGCTTCAGTCCCATTTCTTCATGCGTTTCACGGAGCGCCGCTTGCGCCGGCGTTTCGCCCTTTTCCAAATGCCCTTTGGGAAAGGTCCATTTATGGTAAGAATCCTTGATCAAGCCGATCAAGATGCGTCGATCCAAGCGTCGAAATACCACGCCGCCGGCCGAGTGCTCAACGCGAACATTATTTTTTAGCTGTCGCTGCTGCATCGGGTTTTTTCGTTACGATCTCGATCGCCTTGTCGAGCTGAGGATCTTTGCCGGCTTTGATGTCGGCGTCCGTTAGCGCCACGGCAATGTCCGGGGTGATCCCTTTTTTGTCGATCGAGCGGCCTTTTGGGGTGAGCCACTCGGCCATCGTGAGCTTTAATGCGGAACCGTCGGGGAAGCTGTCGATATATTCTTGGACCACGCCCTTGCCGAAAGTCGTCTCTCCCACCAAGGTCGCCTTGCCATAATCCTGCATGGCGCCGGAAACGATCTCCGCCGCGCTCGCCGTCCATTTGTCGACCAAGATCACCGTCGGGAGCGAGACGGGCGTGATCTTCATGGTCGGTTTCATCACTTCTTGGGAGCCGTCGGATTTGCGCTGGATAACGACCGGCTCGTCGCCCACCCAGTCGCGCGGAACTTCGACCGCGGCGTCCAAGTATCCGCCGGGGTTGCCGCGCATGTCGATGATGATACCTTTGGCGCCGCGCATTTGCATGGCAGAAAGCGCTGCGTCAAACCCTTGAACCGTGTCTTGGTTGAATTCGCTGATCGTGATAAGCGCAATGCCCCCCGCACCCGTTATTTCTTTGCCCGAGGCGTCGATCATTTTCGATTGCACCGAGTCAACGACGATCTTGTCGCGGGTGATCGTAATGTCGAACGGGTCGGTGATACCGTTGCGATAAATGTTAAGCGTCACTGTGGTCCCCTTTAAGCCGCGGATCTTGGAGACGGCAATGTCGAGCGGCATATTGGTCGTGTCCTCGCCGTTGATCTTAAGGACGGCGTCGCCGGCCTTAAGCCCGGCTTTTGAGGCGGGAGTGTTTGGCAATGGCGCGACAACGATCATTTGCAAATCCTTGAAACCCATTTCCGCGCCGATCCCGTCGAAGGTGCCTTCAAGCTGGCTTGAGAATTGCGACGCTTCGTCAGGATCGAAATAAACCGAATAGGGATCGCCAAGGGAGGCGACCATGCCTTTGATCGAACCGTAGAAAAGTTTGGGGTCGGCGACCGGGGTGCGGAGATATTCGTTGTGAATCGTATCCCAGACCTTCCAGAACTGGCTCATGTCAACGTCCTTTGAAATATAATTCGGCTCCGGCGCGTTTTTGTTGGTAACCTCGCCGGTACCCGGAGCCGTGGCTGTTTTTTCCTGTCGCTGCCCGATCGCCACGCCGCCCGCGAAACTCGCAAGAACGGCAATGATCGCAATGTAAACGCCCAAAGAAAGCCGGACTTTCTTAAAAAATCCGTTTCTTGGAAATCCGTTTCTTGGAAATTGGTTCTTGGTTCTTGGTTCTTCCATATATATGGCATTATAACATTTATTCGCGTCTTATGTCCGCTCCGAGCGAGGCGAGGCGTTCGGCAAGGCGTTCATAACCCCGATCAAGAATTTCGGCATCGTGCACGATCGTTTCGCCGCGCGCGGCGAGTCCGGCGATCACCATCGTGGCGCCGCTCCTAATGTCCAGCGCCTTGATCTCATAGCCATGAAGCGCCGTGGGGCCGGAAATGACGACGCGATGCGGATCGCAGACAACGGCGTTCGCGCCCATTTTCACAAGCCAAGGGATATGCGCCAGCCGCCCCTCGTACATGGGGTCGTGGATCATTGACATGCCGGCAGCTTGAGTGGCCAAAACCGAGAACGGCGCTTGCAGGTCGGTGGCAAACCCGGGGTAAGGAAGCGTTTGCAAATGAAAGGGTTTGATGGCTGCGGGCGCGGTGACGCGCAATTTTCCATGGGCTATTGAGGTCTTGATGCCGATCGAATGAACAACGTTCAAAACCATGTCGAGATCGTTCATCTCGACGCCCGTAAGCGTCGCTTCGCCGCCGGTGGCCGCCACGGCCACAATAAAGGTCCCCGCCTCAAGCATGTCCCCCGAGATCGTATGATCGCAGCCATGGAGCGTTTTTGCGCCGGTAACGATGATCGTATGCGTGCCCGCCCCTTCGACCGTCGCGCCCATGGCCGCGAGCATTTGGCAAAGCTTTTGCACGTGCGGTTCGGCGGCGGCCAATTTGATGACGGTGCGGCCGGCGGTGAGCGCGGCGGCCATCAGCACGTTCTCCGTCGCGGTGACCGAAAAGATCGGCAGAATATCTTCGGAGCCGTGAAGCGACCCGCTGATTGAAACGCTGTCGTGCGCGACAACGACCTTCGCGCCCATTTCCTCGAAAGCGTTAAAGTGGTCGTCAAGCGGCCGCTTGCCGATGATGTCGCCGCCGGGTTCCGGCAGGGTGACCGAGCCGAAGCGCGCGAGTAACGGTCCCATAAGGAGCACCGAGCCGCGAAAACCAGCAACCAATGCGGCGTCGAGGTGGCCCAAATTGACGGCCCGCGCGCAAACCCTGACCTCATGATCGCCCGTCCACTCTGCTTCGGCGCCCAGCGAAATGATGATCTTTAAGAGCTTATCGACATCGGAAATTCGTGGTACATTCCTTATAATGACCGGTTCGGCGGTCAAAAGACAAGCGCAAAGCGCCGGCAAAACCTCATTCTTCGAGCCGCAGATCTTGACCTCGCCCTTGAGCGCATTTCCGCCTCTGATGATGAATTTGGACATGTGACGGACGGTTAGTAATAGATATGATCATAGAACAAAATGACCTATAGAACAAGGATCAGCATACTTGTCGGCTTCATTATTCTTTTTTTCGTCACCGCGCCCGTCGTCGTCCTCTACACGGCCGGCTACCGCTGGAATGAAAAAAAGGTCCGGCTCGAAAAGGTCGGAATAATTTTTTTGCGTTCGCGGCCGTCCGGCGCCGAGATCTTTTTGGATGGCAAGCTGCGATCGGATCATACGCCGGCCCGCTTGCGCGACCTGCTTCCGAGCGATTATCTGATCAAGGTGACAAAGAAGGGCTACAGCGCCTGGAGCAAGACTTTACCGGTTGAAAGCGCGCTCACGACCTTCGCCGAAGGCATCGTCCTTTGGAAAACGGCCGCGCCCGAAGCGCTCGCGACGTCGCCCTCGGAAACGCTCGATCAAACGGAACTCGCGATGCTCAAACGCGCCAATCCGCTCTCATATGAGAGCAACGGCGAAACGTTCAAAAGCGACGGATTCGAGATCTGGGTCGAAAATAAGAACGGCGACCGCGAGACCGTCACGCGCCTTTCCGACGAGATCCTCGCCATTCTCCCCTACGTGAACACCGGCTGGGTGATCTATGAGACCAAAACTTCGATCCATGCGATCGAGCGTGACGGACGGGACACCAGAAACGATATTACACTCGTGACCGGAGAAGGATTAAACGGACTGTCGCTCGCCTCCGACGGCAAAACCTTATATTATCAATCCGGCAAGACGCTATGGAAGCGCATACTGCAGTAAGTTAAAAATGCTAACAACTAAATTCCAAGGTCAAATTTAAAAAACAAGGCGATCATCCTTGTTTTTTAAATCTTGGAAATTGGTTCTTGGTTGTTGGTTCTTACTGAAGGTATTCAGTAAGCGCTTCTTCCCAGCTTCTAAGCTGAGGAAGTTTTGTATTCACGAGCATGCCGTAGCGCGGACGAACCGCGGCAACGGGCATTTCGCGGCGCGCAACCGGCGCGACCGTCGCGTTCAATTTGGAAAGCTCAACGACTTTTGACGCAAACTGATACCAGGTGGCGTAGCCCGAATTTACGATATGATAAACGCCATAAGGTTTTTTCGCCTCAACCAGTTCACGCACCGATCTTGCAAGATCTTTCACATAAGTAGGCGAAGCCACTTCATCGTGAACCGAGTTGATCGAACCCTGAGACGAAGCGGCATTCTTGATATCTTGAACAAAACTCTCCTTGGCGTTCGCCGAGGTTCCCGGGTCGCCGAAAAGCCGCGAAGTGCGGATGAGGTAAGTGCGGTCATTTTCCAGCGCGAACTTTTCCGATTGCGCTTTGGCGCTGCCATAGACCGAGAGCGGTTCCGTTTTGCCGCGCTCGTCATAGCCGCGATTGTCGCGCCCCGGAAAAACATGCTCCGAGGAAAAGTGGACATAGGTCATGCCCAAAATGTTGCAAATGTCCGCGAGCACCGCCGACGGGCGCGCGTTCACTTTCATCGCTTCGTCGAGTTTGTCTTCGATCGCATCAATGTCGGTTAGGGCGGCCGCGTTCACGATCATGTCAATGTCAGAAGTGATCGCGCCGGCCATGGCTTCGGGGTCAGATATATCAAGCTCCTCGCGCGTCCACGCGAGCACTTCGTTTCCGTTCTTGAATTCCTCGGCAAGCGCGCTCCCCAGCATCCCCTTCGCGCCCAAAATAAGTATTTTCATAAGTGATAACCATAGCACAAAATGCGCCGTTGGTCAATAAAAGAGGCATCTTCGCGGTCGCGTCGTAAAAAAGAAAAACTGCGCCGGCGGCATAAGCGGGGGCGCAGTTGGGTCGGGAATCGGCGGTCAAACTTGGGCTTTGACGGCCGCCTTGATGAGTTGTCTGCCGAAATCGGATGTTCTTGTCGCATCGATGAACGCGGTTAGCTCCGCCTCATGAGTACCGAAGCCGACCTCATCGTAAGCGTCGCTATTACGACCAAACAAGCGGCTATCCTCTTTGAGCAGGAAGATCGCGGTGGCGCGGGAAATACTCTTGCTTCCGTCGCCGAGGAGTACAAAACAAGCGTCGGCGATCTTGTCGCCCTCGGCCCCAAGATCGCCGGAAACGGCCGCATAAACGCTCTGGTAATGACCCTTCAGCGTTATCCATGCGGAATGCGCGGCGATGATCGTCCTGGCAAACTGGAGCCGCGGATCGGCACTGTTTTTGGCCTTCAACGTGCGTCTCGTTTCATCACACAATTCTTCGGTTCTGTCGAGTAAGCATGCAACAACGACAAGAACAATCGACACCGCCATCACGGAAGCGGAAATCCAGGTCAAAATGATGAGACCATAGAACACCGCAAAGATCGTTGCGAGGAACGCAATCAACACGCATGCGGGCGCAAACCCCTTACCGATACCAATCACGAGCCGGCCATCCGCCGTTTCGTTGACCTTGTTTTCGATCAGCTTGTCTTCATCCTTAATGATCCCGCTGATCCTCTTTACATCCGGTGGTGAGGGTTCGTTTTTCAACGGGGGTTCATCTTTACGATCGCCGGTATCATCGATATCGTTGAGAAATTCCTTCATCATCCATCTCCTTGTTGGGCCGCAAGGGCCGTTGTTAATTTACAAACGCAACAAAAACTTAACCGAAAACATGAAAAATGTCAATAGCTATATAGCGCGCCGGCGGCGACTTATGACATTAAATTTTCGCGAATTAAAGCAATGATCTTGGCGGCCTCCCCTGCCGCGTACGGATGGCCGGGCCAATGTTTGAAGCCGTCGTCTTTGCGGCGCGGCACGATGTGCCAATGAGTGTGATCAATCGCTTGTCCCGCGGCATTGCCATTGTTCACCTCAAGATTCCAACCGTCGCAAGCGGTGACGGCGCAAACGGCCGGGGCCAATTTTTTAACGGCCAGCGTCAAAGCGATAAGGTCATCGTCCGCGGCGACGGCGATGTTCTCACTATGAACTTTGGGAACGACCAAAAGATGCCCGGGGTTCACCGGATTGATATCCAAAAAGGCAACGACTTTTTCATTTTCATAAATAAGATCGACCGGGATCTGTTTGGCGATGATTTTACAGAAGAGACAATCCATATTTGTTGAATGAAGCATGAAGCACGCAGCATGAAGCATTTCGTCCCGAGTCGCGGCGAGGGACTAGAATGTTTCATGTTTCATGCTTTATGTTTCATTTTTGCCCCAAAGCACGATGGCGATCACGATGATCACAGCGATCCCTGCGATAAAAGTGACGAGGCCGAGGCGGCCGAAGGGCAATATCATTTTATACAGAACCGGGGAAACGGCAAGCAAAACGACCGCCGGCATGATAGCCGCGAGAACGCGGCGGCGCGGCGGCGCTTCGGTTATAACGGCAATGATCCAAAGGGCCAAGACAATGGCCGCCAGGATCCGAAAATCGAGGAACAAAGAAACAAAGCCGCGGCGGAAATATTCTGCGAGCGACAAAATGATCAAGAGAACGAACGACGCGGTCGCGAAAGGCGAGACCGCGGTCGCTATGATCTTTTTTGTTTTGTTTTCTTGTTCGAGCATACTCGGACGAATATCTAATGTCTAATATCTAATCTCTAATCCGGACGACCGCCATATACGGCGGATTAGATATTAGTTGTTAGATATTAGATATTAATTTGTTAAACTATTCACAAACTCTTTCTGCTTTCCGACAATCGAGTTCCACATCTTCAAAATGGCCGGCCAAAGGTCGCGGCTCGCGAGCGGCGCGCGCTTTAGCGTCACGTCGATCGCGGCAATACGCAGCTCTTTTTGCTGAAGGTCGATCCCCGGCACGGAGATCGTGAAATTGGCGGCACGGCTCACGACCGAGAGTTTTGCGAGGTCGAAGGTCGCATTCAACGTCCGCCAATCGCCCTCTCGCGCCGGCGGAACATAGGACGTCAAAATGTAATTTATGCCGTCTTTGTCCGGATCCGTCTCCCATGT
>CAIQCM010000154.1 GCA_903870305.1 uncultured bacterium | reverse complement strand
TTCAGTTGATGGCGATTCGGCATGCGGTCATTAAAATGATATACTATATTTATGAGAATGATCGAGAGAATCGCCTTAAGCACAACTTTAATTTTATTAACGTTGGTATTTGCCGCGCCGAAGGCGACTTTGGCGGCCACTCCACCCAGCCTTGGATCGGAGAGCTCTTACGCCATCGTTTCCAGCACCTATACCAACTCCTTGAACGCCGGACTCGAGACCGCGGTGAATGGCGATCTTTGTTACACCACCGGATCGGCAACGGCGCCCGTGTCAATTTCCGGCGCGACCATTGTAGGTTGCCCGTCGGCAGCGGGAACCGACCAGGGCCTCGCCTTGGCGGATATTAACGCACAAGCCAATGCCGTAACCTGTACCAACCTCGGTACTGATGTTGTGTTGTCCGGAACCTACACGCCCGGTTGCTACACCGCGAGCGGCACGATGGATATTGTCTTGAACACGACCGTGACCCTCTCAGGCGCCGGAACTTACATTTTCCGCTCCGGCGGGGCGCTCACCACCGGCGCAAATTCGCAAGTACTCCTCGGTGGTGGCGCGGCCGCACGCGATGTGTTCTGGGCCTCCGGCGGCGCCGTGCATCTTGGCGCCAATGCCGCCTCCTCCCTTACGCCCACCTTTGTGGGAAATATCATTTCCCCTTCCGGCATCACGCTGGGGCATTTTGCAAACTTACTAGGCCGAGCTTTATCTTACGGCGGAACCGTGACCACCGATACAAACACCATCACCGTGCCGCCGCCCCCACCGCCTCCGCCGCCTCCGCCGGTGCCGCCGCTCATTTCCGTGATAAAAGTGCCAAGCCCGTTGAACCTTCCAGCCGGTCCGGGTTCCGTGACCTATACTTATACGCTTCATAACATCGGAACGGTTCCGGTAACCAATATAACGATGAGCGACGATAGTTGCGCTCCGGTAGCTTTGGTTTCCGGCGATACCAATAACGATTCCATTTTGGACGTCGCCGAGATATGGACATACACCTGTTCCGCAACGCTCACCGCGACGCGCACGAACATTGTGACCGCGATGGGCCAAGCAAACGGCCTCTCGGATACGGACACGGCGACCGCCACGGTCGTGGTCGGCATACCGGTCGTGCCGCCGCTCATTCATGTTACCAAGGTGCCCAACCCGTTGACGCTTGCCGCGGGCGGCGGCGCGGTCACTTACACCGAAACGATCACCAATCCGGGAACGGCCGCGCTTAATAACGTTACCCTTACGGATGATAAATGCGCCCCAATGGTTTATGTTTCCGGCGATACTAATGGCAATTCTCTGCTCGAACCCGCCGAATCATGGGTCTTTTCCTGTAGCGCGAATATCATTGCCAGCACGACCAATACCGCCACCGCGAGCGGCAAGGCAAATGGTTTGACCGCGCTCGACACCGCCTCCGCCACGGTCTTAGTCGCCGCTTCCATTCCCATAGTACCGGTCTCTTTGCAAAAAGGTTCGCTTACCGTCGTCAAGATCGTGGTTAATGGCAACGGCGGCACCAAGACGGTTGCCGATTTCCCGCTCTTTGTGAACGGCGTGCCGGTTCTTTCGGGCGGCACCAACGCTTTTAACGCATCATCACAAATGTATCACGTTTCCGAAACCGGCAATGCGCAATATGCCCGGTCGTTCTCCGGCGATTGCGACGTTAATGGCGACGTGCTCCTCAACCGCGGCGACCGGAAGGTTTGCATTATCACGAACAACAACATCGGCGCGCCGGTCGTCGCTGCGCCCATTCCGCCGCTTATCGACGTGGTGAAAGTTCCCAGCCCCTTGGCGTTGCCAACCGGCCCGGGTTTGGTGACCTATACCTACACCCTTAAAAACATCGGCACCGTTCCGGTCACCGATATCACAATGGTCGGCGACACCTGTAAACCCATTAACCTGGTTTCCGGAGATACGAATGGCGATGCCATCCTTCAGATGAACGAAACCTGGGTCTATCGCTGTTCCACTATGCTTACGGAAACACACACCAACATTGTGACCACGACCGGCTGGGCCAATGGCGTGAGCACGACCGACATTGCGAGCGCCACGGTAGTGGTTGGCGCGCCGGTCATTCCGCCGCTTATCCATGTCACCAAAGTGCCGAACCCGCTCGCCTTGCGCGCCGGCGGCGGCACGGTCACTTACACCGAAAAGATCACCAACCCGGGCACGGTTCCTTTGAGCAATGTCACTTTAACCGATGACAAGTGCGCGCCAATGAAATTCGTTTCCGGCGATACCAATAATGATTCAAAACTCGATCCCTCGGAAACATGGACCTTTACCTGCGCCTCCAACCTCAATAAGACCACCACCAACACCGCGATCGCGAGCGGTTCGGGGAGCGGCATGACGGTGCGCGACATTGCCATTGCCACCGTTATCGTGGCGTCGCGGGCCGTGCCGGCTTTGCCTAAAACGGGATCTGATCCTTCGACAAACGGCCTTTCGTTCATCGCCTTTGCCTCGGCGCTCGCGGCGTTCTCGCTTCTTTTCTACGCGATCCAAAGAAAGATC
>CAIQCM010000153.1 GCA_903870305.1 uncultured bacterium | reverse complement strand
TGCGGCGCGGATGCGGCCCTTGTTTCCCGCCTGCGTGGAAGCGGGAAACCGGACGAACTCCTCAAGGATTTTTCCGAACAGATGGCGCACGCTCTTAAAGTTGACGCCTCGTCCGTCTCGGCGGAAAAAATGTCGCGGCCCAAAGATTTTCATTCGGTTCGTTTTGCCTACTACGACGGTACCGGGCGGCTGAATTTGAAGAACGCCGCCGGCGTTCTTCCGAACGGCTTTGTTTTGTCGCGCGCATTGTATCCAAAGGCGAAATATGCCGTTGCCGATGCAGAGCTGGCGTTCGAAATTGCCACCGGACCCAGCGGCTTTGGCGAACTCATAACCGCCGACGAACCCTTTGAGATAATCATGATCGGCGACAAGGACAACCCCAAAACATCGCTCAAAAATTTGGAACGCGAATTGTCGACCTTGGGAGCGAATCCAAAAATAAACATCACCGGTTTTGAAGTGTCAAAGATAATCCGAATTGAATAGGACGCGCGCATGAAAGACAAATGATCAGATCGGCGGTTGCGTTTCCGACGCTGTCATTAACCGATGTTGATGTTTCAAAAACGATGCGGCCGCATCGTTTTTGAAACATGGCTTTTAGTAATTTGTTAGAAAAATGCAGACCCCGTTAGGTCTGCATGTGTTAGTGGGCGCGCTTATTGCCGCGGGTTTGCTCGAACCGCTATTGGTTAAAGTTCGCCCGCGGGAAGCTCATGTATATCCGCACTTGTTCGGCAACGGTTTTGCCTTGCGCCAGGATAACGCCGAACCCAAAAGTATTGTCACGCGTTGCTTGGTCGACCGATCCTTTGGCCGGCGCGTCGAGCACTTGTTCCAGCATCTTTAGACCGGCTTCGGTCGGTTCGTACAGGTTCGGATGGCCGGAAAGCGGTTTTTTCAATTTGGGATCCTTGAGAACCTCAGCGACCATTTTTGAATAGTTGCCGCCGGTCACGCGATCCAAGGCATCGTATTGGATCTTATGCGCTCGCAATTCTTCCTTCGCCCGTTCCTCGGTTCCAAGATCATTGTATCGCATCTTCTCAAAGAAGTACTCATTCCAATGATTGAGCTCATGCAGAATGGTCACGCCTTCAACGATGGGATTTGCTTCCTCGCCGGGAACATAGAGATGAAGGATGCCATTAAGATGCGGAAAGTAGGTGTCGTACGATGGAATCTTGAGCGGCACGTACTTGATCTCGTTGTTCGCGACAAAGATGAACATCAACCAATCGTCCGAGGGGGGCGCCGGTCCGTTGCGGACAAGCTCAATACCGCCGGTTGGCGAAGGGTAGGCGGCTCGCGCACCGATGGCGAATTTTTCAGCCAGCGCTTCGGCGAATTTATCGCCCTTGGCGACCATGCGTACCTCGGCAACTATCTTTTCGAGCTTGGCGATGAGGATTGGCCCATGCGAGTCGCCGGTCGCGAGTTTGACCGGCGTCAGATTGCGCACGGCCATTGTTTCCGGCGAGGCGGTCGGCTTGTGAGGTTGGAAAGCGACGATTGCGACTGCGATGAGGCCGATGATGGCGAACCCGATGATTTTGGGATATCGGGTATGTTTTTGCGGTATTCGGTTTTGTCGGCGTTTCAATGATCTTCTTTTCATGCTCTGCTCCTTTTTTGCTCCAAAACAGAGTACTTTACGTTAAAAGTTAAAGATTGTCAATGGCCAAAATGGGATTGCGGCGCATTAATTAGGATTGACCGTAGCAAATATTTTTGCTAAGTTCGTCTTGAGCTGGAGAAGCTTTTTTGAAAATTGGAGGAAAACATGGAAAATGTCGTTGTTTCCGATCGTTCGATCGCCGAACAAAAACCCGAGAACGGCGGCGCTCGTTTGCTCTGGCGGAAAATTCTGCCGACC
>CAIQCM010000152.1 GCA_903870305.1 uncultured bacterium | reverse complement strand
GGGCAAGATCCGCGCCGGGGAGGGGGTGTTCTTGGTTTTTAAGCGGTCAAACCAAGCACCGACGGCCGGAATCCCCGAAGGCGAGAGCGTGCGCGCCACTTCTTCTTCGCGCGAGCGCATACCGGTGACTGAAACGTTGTCTTTGGCGCGGAACATCGTCCGGATCGGCGCGAGACGCATGAGAACGCCGGCGACCGATTCGGTCCCTGGCGAAGAAAGGATGATCGAGCGGATCCGGGCGGCCACGGCGGGTGCTTCCGAGCGGTCGGTGGCCTCGACAATGTCGGCGATCGGATAAATTTTGAAAAGCGAACCGGTGGCGACAAGCAAGAGATCGTTATCGGTGACGGAACCGATCACGAGGTCGTTTAACAGCCGTTCATCCGAATCGTCGTCGAAACCGCGGAAGACGTCGATCGTTTTGGTCGGTCGTTCGGCCTCGCGGCGGACGAGGTATGCCTCGGCTTGTCCGTGGCGGGTGAGGAAAATGTTCGTGCCGGCGACACACGCGAGAACGATGGTGAGAAGCGACGGGTCGACCTTGATCCGTTCTTTGGCCGAAACCGCGGCGATCGCTTGGCGAACTTGGGCGACCGTTTCTTCGAAGAATTGCTCCGGCGTTTGTCCGGGGCGCAGCGCGCCGTGCCCGTAAGCGTTCTCGATCGCCGTTTCCGTTTCCGAGATCAGCATCTCGATCTGCGGCGTGCGCGGCATGTTAATGCAAATAAAACCAAAAGGCCGGCCAAGGGCCGTTTCTTGGTGGCCCGGCACGGTCGGATTTAAGATGCGGGCGATCCCTTGAGCGCCGCGGCGGAGCATTATTTCGTCGATACGGACTGCATGCATAGAGTTGATATGATCGGTTTTTTAGTATACCGTAGGTAGTGTCAATCGGCAAAACATGCTAGAACATCTTTTTGGTTCGAAAACGCGCGTTCGGCTTCTGCGTCTCTTCCTGCATCATCCGGAAGAGTCGTTTTTCGTGCGCGAGTTGAGCAGAAAAACGCATTTTCAGATGAACGCCGTCCGGCGCGAATTGGATAATCTGGTCAAGTTCGGCTGCCTTGTCGAAAGCAAGCCGCAAGCCGTTCAAGCGGAAAAGGGACCGTCGGGTCAGCGGCGCTATTACAAGCTGAATACCGATTTTGTTCTCTATCCCGAGCTGCGCGCGTTGCTTCTTAAGTCCCAGGTCCTTTTGGAACAGAATTTCGTGAAGCGCATCCAAGACATGGGATCGCTCAAATATTTGGCGTTGACCGGCCGGTTTGTCGACGACGCCGCGCTCCCGACCGATCTGCTCGTGATCGGCAAGGTTAATCGCGAGCGCCTTGAACGCTTGATCCGTGATTTCGAGCGCGAGCTCGGCGCCTCGGTCCGTTTCACCGTGTTGACCGGCTCTGAGTTTCAATATCGCAAGCAGGTGGGGGACAAGTTCATCTATTCCATCTTGGAGGCGAAGAAGATCGTCGTGGTTGACGAGCTTGCCGGGAATGAAACATGAAGCACGTAACATGAAACATG
>CAIQCM010000151.1 GCA_903870305.1 uncultured bacterium | reverse complement strand
GGTGGTTGCACCATACTGGCAAAGGCCGTTGGCACTATTTGAAAGTATCTTAACCACCACCCTGTCGATCTGGCTCGTCAAGAGAAGCGGCGGGTTGGTCAAGTCATAAGTAACCGACGCCACCCCCGAAGTGCTGGAATTGCCGAAATAATACAATCCGATGAAATCCTGCGGATACGAACCGATCAACGGTGAAATGGATTTTGTTTCATGAGAATAGTTATCCGCCGAATTGTTCATGGCTACCCAATCGCCGGATTGATCGGAGATTTTGAATTCCAACAAATTACTTGAGAGCAAGGGCACATACTGGCCGTACTTGTCATCATTGGAAGCCCCAAAGAAGGTATGTGCGCCAAGAACGGGTTTTGTATCGTAGATCGTAATGTCTTTACCTTTGCAAACCTGATTCACCGTTCCCTTATTTGCAGGGAAAGTACAATATGCCTCTTTGTCTTCCTCTTGGGTGTATTCGCTATCATGCGTCGAAAGATCGTTCACGGCGGCGCACTCGGTGCCGGCTGGGCAGGATGGCTGGTCGCCGCAGAACTGGCGATCAGTGGCGGCGCAACCGCCGTCGAGGTTGGCGTTGGCCCCCAAGCCATTGTCCCAGCTTGCGGGATCGCCCACGTCATATCCGCAGAACGTATCGACGTTATAATAAGGATTGGCCTTAAAGATTGCAGCGGCCGCAGTCGCATCAACCTTGCCGGCAAGGCGATCGACGGCGTAATAAGTTCCGACATCTCCCGTGCATTGCCAATTTGTCGCATAATCGTCACCGGTCAAACACCCCGTATTTTGCATCGATTCGCAGAAGAGGTGCCCGAACTGTTGTTGAGTAGCGCATTGCTGGACTATTTTTCCGCAATAATTATCATTACCCCACGTAGCGCTATTGCCGGCGTCATAATCCGAACACTGCGGATCCTGCGTTTTAACCTTTGCGGAGCAATTTTCAGCATCAATGGCATCGCAGTAGGACTGAACAAGATTGGCGCAGGGTTTTTCCGCTTTCTTGCATGCGTCGCTGGTTTCAGTACCGCCGCCACATGACAAGAAACAGCCATAGGGCAAGGACGGGTCGCTGTCGGCGGGGACATAACTATGCAGTTCGGTGCAGATTGCCGGGATCTCCGGCGGGTTGGCGCAATCGTGCGGCACGCAATAAGCGGCCGGCGCGGTGCAGTAGCGCTCTTGACCTACCTTTGGGATAAAAGCCGCCGAGGTGAATTGGTTAGCCGTATCGCGGCCTTGCACGGAATCGATCGGGAGCCAGGTGATGCAGGCCTTATCTTTGGAACCGTTCACACTGAACGTATCGTCGTGCTCCAAACAATAACCCTCTTCGCCGATCAATGAATCAACTTTCGAAAGCGGCTCGCACGAACCGCCATTGGCGGATCCGTTCTCACAAGAAAGATTGGCGTTGTGCTTTTGGGGGTCTTTGCGTTCAATGCGGTTTCCCGTAGCCAGCGGCCAGCATTCGGCGCCGTCGTAGGTCCCGCCGGAACAGATCGCGCTTTTTATCTCGCCGAGAGAGCCATCGGCGCGGGTGCCGGTCTCGGCATTGGGCGGGAAATATTTGGTTGCGCCGACACCGTAGGACGCTTTGCGGTACGAACATTCACAATCGGTGGTAAGATATTTGTTGTCTCCGGCCGAATATTCGCAAACATTAGCATTATTAAAACCGGAAACGCGTGAGACAGAGGTCAAACCGGTCTGATCGGCGAACACGGTCCTGGGGAATGGCGAATCTGTTTCCGGATAAACTTTGCACGACTGCGCGATAGGCGCTTTTTGTTGAGTATTCAACTTATACGGCGTCGGGTCGCTTTGTTTGTACAAAGCCACAGGGAACTGATCGGGAATGGAGAAGCCGGAAAAATCGCTCCCAGACGAGTTGACATTGCGCGACGAGTATAACACGTTCGTGAGCGCCATCTTCTGCTTCAGCAGGTCGGTCTCCACTTGTCCCCACTGCACACACCGACCATCGGCGCCCTTCTTTAAGCATGACCCCAACGAGAGACAGCGCGTCGTATCGCGTCCGGTCGCGGGGTCGACGGTCGTCTGGTCGGTGTTACACTCTAACCACTCCGAACAGACGCGATCGCGCGTAACCTTTAGCAGAATATTGGCATCATTACCCGCATCGCTTGTCGGCGTGACCAAGGCGAAATTATTTTTATCGCTGTCAGCATAGGTGGCGGCCGTGTCGTAGAGTTTTTGCGGATTGTCGGTCTCATCCAAGAGCAAGCGGCCCTGTTTTTTGGAAACCTGGCCGTTGCAAGCGGCGCTTGCGTCGGTTATTTTCGAATCGTTAATGTAGTAGAACGGCCGGCCGGTCGCAAACTCATGCCCAATGACTTTTCCGGTCGCGTCCTTGAGGTCGGCACCAAGGTCCGAATGATCGGTAAACTCGGTGCAGGCCGTTTGTTCGCTCGGACAAACGCCGGCTAAATTGTTCGGCGCAAACTCCGGATCAAGGTTGCGCCTGATGCCGGGCGCGTTGCCGTTCGCGATAAATTTGGGATCGCACGGCTCAGTAGTCCCCTTCTTGAACCACCCGGAAACGGTGTTGCCATTCAACGTTGCCGTATCTTTGTATTCGCAGAGCGCCGCGCCCGGATCCTTAAAGTAGGATTTGTCCCCGCTTGTCGTCGTCCATTCGGTACAGCTCACCGCGTCTTGAGTGCAAAGCTGCTGTCCCAATTTTGTTGGATCAATCGTCCGATAAACCGTATTTTTGTTCACCGTCCATGGGATGCGGTACGAGCAGCTCGTTTGTCCCGGATAAACAAAGCATTTTGCCATTGACAGTATTCCCACCGGACAACCGGTCAGCTTAGCGGCCGGGGTGCTGCCGATCGAACAAACGGCCAAAGTGTTAAGGTCGTTGTCCCCGAGCGCGGTGCAACCAACCTCCGAGGCATCGCAAGAGAAAGTACCGCCGTTATTCACCAAATATTCGGTTGTATCCGGCGGGACCACGAACGTGTCATTGTAAAAAGATAAGGATGTGGTGTAGCCCGACACCACTCCCAATTGATCGGCACTGCCATCAAAATCAAAACGACAGCTCGACACGCCAGGCGGAGCGGAACAGACCTTTTTCCCGTTAAAAAGACAGTCGTTCGAATTGTTCTTGTCGACTGCGACATTGATCGTGCAAAGCGCATTCTTAAACGACGCAAACGGCGTGTCGGTGCCTTGCGTGTCGGTGAAGGCCGCGCAACCGACGGCTTGCGCGCGACAGAGATGATCAAACGACTTAAGGTCGACCGCGGCGCCCGAGGTCTTGCTGGAATATTCGCTGCAGCCAAGTTGCGCCTGCGGCAGGGCTTGGAGGGCGGGGGCCGGGGTTTCGTCGCAAACGGGCGGGGTCTTCCACGAACCGGAAACCAGCGCGAAGACACCTTGCGTGGCGTCGAGTTCGATATTATCGAAGAAACCCTTTCCGCCAATTGAGCCGACCTCCAAAACATCGCCCGCGTCCGGCACCCAATTGACGATCACCGGACCCAATTGATAGCGCTGCCATTCGGAACCGAGGGTAATGGGATTATTTTTCGGGTCCGGGTCGGCGAAATACTGCGAGCGATCACTCGGCCCGATGTTCTTCCCTTTAAACGATGCGGTGAGCGTTCCCGTTCCTTTCGCCCAAACGGTAAGCGTGTATGACTTGCCCTGTTCAAGAAGCGGGTTGCCGCTAGGGTAAACCAGCGGCTTTTGCGCCGTCGTGGCGGCGTAAGAATGTTCGCCGGCGACCGTTGATTCGGTCGAGGGCAACCCGCCTGTCCAAGCGTCCAACTGGCCATTTTCAAAATCCGAAAGGAAGATATTCTGAATGTTGTTGCCTTGGTTTCCGGCGTAAGCGCGGCAGCCGTTCGCTTCGGCGGGGCAGGAATTGCTTTGCGCGGCAAGAACGAAATAATCGCAAGCGGCTGCGGTCGCATTCCAAATGCCGCCGGAGCCCTGGCAGTCGTCTTGCTTTGAAACCGTTTTGCGGAAGGTCTGACAGGCGGCGTCGGCGGCGATGGTATCAGAGAGCAAACGATAGAAGATATTGCCGTTCGCATCGATCAATTCGCGGCAATCGGGGTTTTTAACGGCGCCGTTAGCCCCGTTGTAGACGTCTTGGTTGCATCGCGAAATTACCGTTCCGGTCAAATAGACCGGCCCGGGCGGGTTGGGGTCTTTGCTAGGATCGGTCTTTTGCACGAAGGTCGTCCCATTGGGACCGCCCGCGGCGTTGGGAACCGCTTCCATTGTCCCATCGTTTGCGGCGCGATTAACCAAAACATACGACCTAAGCTGGTAGCCGGAAGCATCCGAGCCCTCCCAGGTGAAATAATTTCCATCGCTCGCCGCATCCGGCTGTCGGCAAGCGCGGATGTAATTATAGTAGGATTTGCTCTCCCCGCCCGCGGCGGCGGCGGCTAAATTAGTGAATTCGTCGCAGCCGACTTGGGTCATGTCGCATGACTTGGCTGTTGAAGGAATAAAGTAAAGCGGAAATTGCTCGCTTGCCCACAACGTCGGCTCTTGCTTAAAGGTGCTGTAGCCGACGCACTCGGCGTTGCAGACATCATTACTTGTAGCGACGCCGGTGATCGGCGCGCTCGCGCCTATTGAGGGCGTAAATTCGTCGCAGCCGACCTCGGACTGGCGGCAAACCGGCGCGTAAGCGCTGCATCCCTTGCCGGCGTCCGAATCCTCGCCGGTGCAGCCCAAGTAGGCGGGCGGAACTTTTATATTGACCGTCTGACCGGCAAGGTCGGAGCCGCCGGTGTGGAATGCAGTGGCGGTGGCGCCCGCTTCAAGCTGAACGGCATCAATATAATAATCGCCCCAGCCGAAATCAAAACTAAGATAGTGAGTATTGCTTGAAGTGGCAAAGGTCATGGTTTGGCGCTCATAACCGGACGAGAGCGGAAAATCCAATTCAAACGCGGAATTCGTAACCGTTTGGCCGTTTTCGTAATTATCAGTAACATGACAATTGATATTTTTCGTTGCCGTGGTCGTACAGGTCGGCGAATAACCGATTTCGCGCGTCATGTCCTGCAAACAGGTCGACAAATTATTTCCATCAGCACAATCGTGTTTTGCTCCATAGAACGGCGCGTCAAAGGCCTTCATGATCAACTCCCCGCTCGCGGTGGTGCCGCCCTTGGCGTAGAAAGAAAGCGTGTAAAGCGATTGCGGCTGAACTTGAACCTCGGCGTAATGATCGGGGTCGGTCGGAACATTATCATTCCACCCACCCAACGTTAATCCAGCACCGTTTGCCGGCGCCATCACATGATATGCCGATATTCCGTCGAACGAGAAAATTCCATCTTGGACGTATTTCCCGGTCATATCACGCCAGCCGGCGGCCATGGCGCCGTCGGCGCGCCGCGTTTCAAAAGACGGATTGGGGATGAGGTTGGCGGTGGCAGCGGTCTTAAGGTCGCTTAACGAACGGCAACCGGCGGACTTGGCATCGCACTCCGGCGCTTGGCTTGTAAGGAAGACCGAGGGCTGGAGATCGGCCCAGCCACTCGCGCCAGGCACGGCGGCGTATGGCCGACAGCCGGCATTTTGTGCGCTGCAAGCGGCAACGTCGACCGTGTTCTTAAGAACCGACAGGTCTTTGCCGTTAGGATCGGTAAAGGTATCGCAGCTCGCGTATTGCGCCGGACACTCGGTCGCGTCG
>CAIQCM010000150.1 GCA_903870305.1 uncultured bacterium | reverse complement strand
TTTCCTTAAAAAAATCGGCTCGAACCCGAAAATTCAAAACCGTTTTCTCTCCCTTTCGTTTAAAAAACCGTGGGATTATCTATACGAACTGAATACACAAAACCACGGCGAAGCCGTGGCCGTGTGTGGAAATTCATTTTGGTGGACCGTAGCGGGCTCGAACCGCTGACCTCCTCGTTGCAAACGAGGCGCTCTACCAGCTGAGCTAACGGCCCGGAAATTTTTCACAACGCTTTTGTTGGGTACCAGCTGAGCTATGGGCCCTTAAATTTTTCACAACGTTTTGGGCGGGTACCAGCTGAGCTAACGGCCCTTATTGGTTGCTAGTTTCTGGTTATGGGTTGTAGGTAACGACACACCGACCAAGTGATGATTGGATTCCTGCCTCCGCGGGAATGACGCAACTACGAACCAAACATTAACATTTCGGGGGGATTTTTTCAAGAACCGATGCATATTACTCCTCTCCTTGATCAAGGAGAGGATATGGTGAGGTCGGCGGTTTGGGGCTTTTTAATTTGGCTTAAACGGGGTAATCTATGACCGTACTTCCCCGACCTCACCCTACCCTCTCCTCGAATGAGGAGAGGGGGTAAAAAATATGCCATTAAAATCAACAATCAAAAAAATCGTGCCGAAACAAATTATCTCTCTCTATCACCTCATTCTCGCTTGGGCGGGGGCGGTTTTGTATGGGTTTCCTTCGCGGAAGATGATGGTTATTGGCGTGACCGGGACGCGCGGGAAGACGACGACCTCCAACTATATTTGGTCGGTTTTGACGGCGGCCGGTTACAAGGTCGGGCAGACGGGGACGGCGAACATCAGGATCGGCGGACATGAGATGATGAACCCCTACCACATGACCATGCCGGGGCGGTTTAAGATGCAAAAACTGCTTTCGCAAATGGCGCGCGCCAAATGCGAAATTGCTATTGTGGAAACGCCGTCCGAGGGCGTCGAGCAATTCCGCCATAAGGGAATTGCTTATGACTATTTTGTTTTTACCGTCCTCTACCCCGAACGCTTGGCGATCCATAATTGGGATCCGGAACGCTGTACGCAAAAAATGATCGAACCGTTCATCGAACTCATGAAACAGCCGAAGAAAAAACTGCGCGGCGCATCGGTCGCCAAAACGATCATTGTTAATCGCGATTCCGACGGCTGGGAACGATTCTGGAATAATCCGGCGGAAAAAAAGATCTCATTCGGCATCAAGAATCACGCCGACCTTAGCGCCGGAGGAATTGTCGCATCAAGCGCGGGCGTGGACTTTAGCGCGAACGCCAAAAATTATCATCTGAACATCCCCGGGGAATACAATGTCGCGAACGCGCTTCCGGCCATTGCTATTGGTCATGCTTTAAACATTTCCGATGAAACGATCGAAAAGGGTCTGTCCGCGCTTGCCACCATTCCCGGCCGCATGGAAAAGATCGAGGCCAGCCAACCTTTCGCTGTTTACGTCGATTATGCCCATGACGGTCCGTCGATCGAGGCACTACTCAGCTCGGCGCAAAAGATGAAAAAGGCGGGTGGCAAGATCATTATCACCGTCGGCGCCGAGGGCGGCGGACGCGATAAAGACAAACGGCCGGTCATGGGCAAGCTTTGCGCCGAACTCGCCGACTTCGTTATCGTTACCAATGTCGATCCTTACGAAGACGATCCGAAACCGATCTTGAAAGACATTGCCGATGCTGCACTCGCAAACGGCGGGATGCTTGATAAAAATATTTTTGTGATCGAAGATCGCCGCGCCGGGATCAATAAAGCGCTTTCGCTCGGCAAAATCGGCGACATCGTGCTCATAACCGGCAAGGGCGCAGAACAATCGATGGAGATTGGCGGACATTCGGTTCCCTGGGATGACCGGGTGGTTGTAAAAGAAGAACTAACAAAATATCTAATATCTAACGACTAATATCTAATCCGTTAATTATTTGTCACCCCCGAGCGACGTCGGGGGTCCAATCCATATTGGGCGACGAACGACCAAGCGATGATTGGATTCGCCCCTCGGGGTGCAAGCCCGCCTTCGCGAGAATGACGGTTTTGAGATATAATATAGGTCTATGAAATTCATCTACGCCGCGGCGGTTGTCGCGGCACTCGGCTTTTTTGCGGTTCCGGTACACGCCAGCACGACCGTTCCACCGAACTTAACGATCTCGAAAGGCGGAAAGGTCGTTAAAAACGTGCCAATTTTCGACAAATGGGCCGACGGCGCGACCTTAGCCGTCGGGGACTTGGGAAACGACGGCGTGCCCGAAATTGTGGTCGGCGCGGGGCCGGGCAGTATTCCCGAGATCCGCGTCCTGCGCCAAGACGGGACGCTCATCAACAAATTCAACGCTTTTGATAAAACGATCGCTTTGGGCGTGATCGTTAGCTTGGGCGATACTAACGGCGACGGAAAGAACGAGATCGTCGCCGCGACCGGTCCCAAGTTCGGCAATTATGTCCGCGTCTTTGATGGAACAGGGAAACTCTTGAACGATTGGTTCCCCAAACCACAAACCATCTCCTCAATCATCACCGCCGCCACGGTTGCCGATGCCGAAACGACCTATTCGGTTCCGGCGCCGCATTTTACCAATGCCACGATCGGCGCCGGCAAGCAGATTGAGGTTGACCTGACCAAACAACGTCTTTATGCGTGGGAGGACGGATTGCTCGCCGCAACCTACTTGGTTTCGACCGGAATTAAAATATTCCCCACCCCGCCGGGACAATATTCGATCTTAAAAAAGATCCCTTTGATGGATTATAAGTGGAACTACGGCGCGGGCAGTCCGTATAATTACAATATCAAGAATGTCAGTTGGAACTCGCAATTTGCCCAGCATATGTACCTCCATGAGGCCTATTGGCACAACAAATTTGGCCAGCCCATGAGCCACGGTTGCGTCAATATGCGCAAAGCCGACGCCAAATTCATTTTCGACTGGGCACCCGTCGGCACGCCGGTGACGATACATTCCTGATATGAACGACTCCATCGGATTTGCCGCGGAAATTGGGATCACGATCGCCGTTCTCATGGTCGGCGGCGTGTTCTTCGGACTCTGGCTTAATACGAAATTTAACATGGCCCCTTGGGGAATATTGATCGGCATGATGACAGGCATAGTTTTGGCCACCGCTATTCTCATTATCCGCACAAGAGCTATAATTAAATAGCTATATTAAAAACCAACAACCAAGAACCAATTTCCAAGCTAAAAAATATGCCCTACAAATCAGTAACCGTTTATTCAACCGTCGTTTGTCCGTACTGCAAAATAGAAAAACAGTGGCTGGACAAGAATGATATCAAATACAAAAACATCTTCATCGACGAAGACGAAGATGCGGCCGATGCGATGATCAAAAAAAGCAAACAGATGGGCGTGCCGGTCACGGTCATCGTGACGAAAGATGGCAAGGAAAAAGTGATCGTCGGTTTTGATAAGCCGGAGCTCTCGAAGATGTTGGAAATAAAAGAATAATAAAAACGCCCTTCGGGGCGTTTTT
>CAIQCM010000149.1 GCA_903870305.1 uncultured bacterium | reverse complement strand
CAACTAACAACTAAATTCCAAGGAAAGTTCCAACAACTAATATCCAAAATTTAAAAATTGCTTATCTCTTTGGGTATTGATGATTATCATTTGGATATTTCCTTGGAATTTAGTTGTTAGCGGTTAGTTGTTACTGTTCTACGTCATGAACAAAATCAAAAAATTCCTAAGGCGCCTCGGCCCCGGGTTCATCACCGGCGCGGGCTTGCCGCGATCATCAAAGCGCGGTTCGGGTATTTGACAGGTGAGGCGGGTAGGGATAATTTCCATCGTAGGGAGAAAAGGAGAGTGCCATGACAAAGAACGTCGGAGAATCGAAAGCGCTTGCACCATTTCCGGTCAAAGGAATGTTTTTCTATGAGTGGGCGGAACACGCTCAAGGGAGTGTGTCAGATGTCGATGTCGTTCGAGGCGTCGTGCGGTTGGAATGGCCGAATGAAAATCCGCAGAAGGAACCCACAAGGAACGAATGGTCCATTAAAGAATGGAGAAAAAGGGTTGTCGTCACCTCGTAGTTCTAACCCCAAAATCACTATACGATCGAGTGCCCTGTGCGAAACGGGGCATTTTTTATTTGACTCGAAAAAATAATTATGCGAAGGTTGGGGCGCCGACCTATAGAGGTGGCATAGTAAAAATGAGGAGACGCACCATGACAACACTGACAGAGATGAGCGCGATCGAAGGAGTGATTCCTTTTTTCCTGAACCGGGCCATGAGCTGGGAAAGATGGTTCGATCGCTGGCGAACAAACCAGCATTTTGACTGGGCGCTCGGGATGCTTCACGGTATCTTTGACGGCGCGTTGGCTTTTGAACCGCGGGCGGTCATGCATCTCATCGCCTTGATTCAAGGAACGATCGGGAAACACGAAGGGCACGAAGGTCGTCCTTGCTACGCGGGTTGCGGATACCTGCAACTGCACGAAAAAGCAGTCGCTATGCTGGTTCAGAAGTTCCTCAAAACCGACCAAGAAGAGTCGCACTATGCGATAGAAATGCTGGACGCGAACCCAGACATGGTCGCGTTGCTTTTATCGGTTCTTGGCGCCCAGATAGTCGGGTTTGGCGTTCCGCACCACGATAAGGTCGTCATCGCGTTTCTGGGGCGGCTTGATCGCGTCCTTCGCAATCGTGAACGATCCATGTCCGGAAGGTATCTGACAGCGTTACGCGCGACGCTGTCCCAAAATCGGGCCCTGCTCTTTGAGACGTTCATCAGATACCATCAGTATCGTCTATGCCTTTCGTCGCTTGAAGAAGCGACTGACACGGACGAGATGCTGAATGATCTGAAAGCGCTCGAAGAGCTCATGATCAAATACTTGGAAGTGACGCCGAGGCGCGGCATGGAAGTAGCGCTAACGGCCGCGTTGGTGCGGCCCAACGGCTATGTCGGCCGCTTCGCGACGATCTACGTTACCTTGCGGGCCGTTTATAGGCAAAAGCAAGGAGTGGCTGAGTAGCGTCAATATGTGAAAATAGCCAGGAGGGGGAAGGGCGGATTAGCATGGAGGAATGAATATCCTAACATTCGCATCATCGCTCCGGGGCCGACCCTTCGGCTCCGGATTTTTTATTACCGCGTGTTCAAATGTTAATTCGTTCATTTTTTGGTATAATAAATCAATGTTAAAGATCAAAAAATTCCTAAGGCGCCTCGGCCCCGGCTTTATCACCGGTGCGGCCGATGACGATCCTTCGGGGATCGCCACCTACTCGCAGACCGGCGCGCAATTCGGCTACGCGCAACTTTGGATCGCGCTTTTTGCGACCCCGTTCATGATCGCGATCCAAGAGATGTGCGGCAGGATCGGACTGGTCACCGGTCGCGGACTCGCTTCGGTCATCAAAGCACGCTTCGGCAAGACCGTTCTTCTTGGCGCGGTGGCGCTCCTTATCGTCGCGAATACCGTCAACATCGGCGCCGACCTGGGGGCGATGGCGTCTTCGGCACAGTTGGTTTTCGGTGGCGGCTTCATTTTTTGGATCATCGGCATGGTCGTCTTCATTCTGTGCCTCGAGATCTTTGTCACCTACAAGACCTATTCGCGGTATTTGAAATATTTCGCCCTAACCTTGCTTGCCTACGTGGCCGCGGCCTTCGCCGTGCATCAGGACTGGTCGCAAATATTGCGTTCGGTGTTCGTGCCCACGATCATCGTGAGCAAGGATTATTTTTTCAACCTGGTCGCCATTTTGGGCACGACCATCTCGCCGTATCTTTTTTTCTGGCAAGCGAGCGAAGAGAACGAGGAAGAGATCGCCTGCGGCAAACTTAAGGCGATGGATGAAGGCGTGCCCAAAGTGACGAAGAACGATATTAAAAAAATGCGTTTTGATACGGCTACCGGGATGATCTTTTCGAATATCATCACTTTTTTCATCATTGCGACAACCGCATCGACGCTGGGGCGCGCCGGGATCATGAATGTCTCGACGGCGACCGAGGCCGCCGCCGCGCTGCGCCCTTTGGCCGGTCCGTTCACCTCGATCATTTTTGCCCTCGGGGTCGTTGGCACCGGGCTCCTCGCCGTGCCGGTTTTAGCCGGTTCCGCTTCTTATGCCGCGGCCGAGACCTTGGGTTGGCGCTCGGGTCTTTATCGAAAATTCAAGGACGCGCACGGTTTTTACGGGATCATCACCATCGCCACGCTCGTCGGGATCCTCATCAACTTCATGGGCATCCCGCCGTTTCGCTTGCTTTACTACGCTGCCGCGCTTAACGGCGTGATCGCGCCGGTCCTCATGGCGCTCGTCTTGCTTATCGCCGGCGACAAACTCATCATGGGGCGCCGGGTAAACGGCCCGCTTGCTAATATTTTCGGTTGGACGGCGACGGGAGCCATGTTTGCCGCCTCGGTTGCGCTCTTTGCCATCCATTGACCAAAAGCCGATTTCTCCCTATGATAAAGGCGATATGTCTCAAGAAAAGCGCGTAATTTCCGTCTCGACCGGCACGATGATCCGCGTCGTACTGGTGCTTTTGGGCGTCTGGCTCGTGTACATGACCAGGGCGCTCATCGGCGTTCTTTTGGTTGCCATTCTGCTTGCGGCCGTGCTCGACCCCATCGTCGATTGGTTCGAGAAAAAACGCGTTCCGCGTTCGGTCACGGTCACGCTTCTTTACATCATTATCTTCCTCATCATGGCGGTTCTTATTTTTGCGATCATTCCGCCGATGATCAACGAAGTGAGGGGAGTGGCCGAGAACTTCGGCGGACTTTGGAAAAAGGTCATTTCCGGTTTTGACGCCATGCGCACGATCTCGGCCCGCTACGGATTGGAAACAAGTTTCCAAGGCAGCATCGATGCGTTGAACGACGCGCTCACCGGTTCTTTTGCCGGCTTGTTCTCGACCATCTCGGGCGTGCTTTCCGGCGTTGTCTCTTTTTTCATCATGTTGGTGATCTCATTCTTCTTGGTCGTTGACAAGAACAGCATCAGGGACATTGTCAACTCGATCGTGCCCAAGCGGCATCATGAGTACGTCGGATCGATGCTCACGAAAATGCAACATAAGGTGGGGCAGTGGCTCATTGGCCAGTTCGTGCTCATGCTATTCATCGGCGTTCTCGCCTACATCGGCCTCATTGCTTTCGGCGTGAAATACGCCCTGCTTCTTGCGGTTTTGGCCGGCGTTTTCGAGATCGTTCCGTATCTGGGTCCGGTCGCCGCCGCCATCCCGGCCGTCTTTTTCGCGACAGTCGATTCGCCGACCAAGGGGATCATTATCATTGTTTATTACTTGCTCATTCAGCGCGTCGAACACATGATCCTTGTTCCCAAGATCATGCAAAAAACAACGGGTCTGAACCCGATCATGGTAATTTTGGCTCTCGCCGTCGGCTTTGCCGTGGGCGGCGTGGCCGGTGGACTCTTGTCGATCCCGGTTGCCGCGGCGTTGAACGCGCTTCTGACCGATTATCTCGAAAGACAAAATAAACAAAACGCATGATCCTCAAATTTTCTTCGGCGTGGCGACGCGCCCTTTCGTATCTGCCGTTCCTCGCGACCGTCGTCATCTTTGCCGCGCTCTACGAGGTCTCGCAGGATTCGGGATATTTGCCGTACGCCGTCGCCGTCTTGGGTGCGGTCGTGCTCGCGGTCTCGGGCACCCTTTGCTACCAAGCGCTCCTTCGCGCTTCGTCGGTCGCCCCCGGCGCCATGCCCGCGCTCCTTATTGCCGGCGCGACCTATGCCTTTATTTTTCTTGAGAATGCCGTCTTGCGGCTCGCGGTGGCCGCGGTCGCGTCCATCTTGTTCCTGGTGCTGGTCCGCCACTTGGCCGAGTCGTCCAAGCTCGAGGCCTCCGCGGCCGAGTTGCGCGCCCTTTCGGAATGGAGCGCGCTCGTCGCCCTCGTCGGCCTTGCCGCCGGACTGCTCGGGTCGGTCACTTTTTTGGACATGAACGTTTGGCTTGCCGCGCTTATTTTCGCCGCGGTCGCTTCTTACGTCTCGTTCACGCTTGCCCGGCTCGGCAAGGTTTCCGGCTGGCTCGTTCCCGCCGCCGTTTCGCTCATGATGGCCCAAGGATTTATCGTTGTTGCAAGCTTGCCAACCTCGCATTGGGTGGGGGCGGGTTTGCTCGGCGCCGTTTCTTATTTGCTTTTTTCCGTCTTAACCGTCATGCCGTTCGGGTCGCTCCGGCGCGCCATGGTCTCGTCGGGGGCCATCTGCGCCGTTCTCCTTGCGACCGCCCGTTGGCGATAACATTATTATGAAGCTGGAAAATATTTCGCGGACAAAGCGACTTGCGTTCGTCTTCGGCGCGGCGGCGGTGGCGCTTGCCGCCGGCGCGGCCGGCGCGGCGCTAATCGTCGACTCCGTCGCCGGATCGCTCGCGGTCTCGTTGTCGTCCGGCATTGCCTCGCCCTCATCGCGGATCGTTGCGTCGGTCGCCGTCACCAAAGTGGCGCAAGCCGCCAAGGGCTCGCTTATCCTGTATAAAAATAAAACCGCCGCCGCGGCGCTCGACAAGATTTTTTTGCCGGCTGACGCGGTGGGCGGCGGCGTTGTCCTAACTTCCGACGGCTGGATCATCGTTTCATCGGCGGCCATAGCCGGCCGCGACCAGCTTACGGCCGTCTTTGGCGACAAAACAACGGCCCTGGTCGATCCGTCGAAAGCCGTTCGCGACGACGCAACGGGTCTGTCTTTCATAAAAACCGACGAACGCGATCCGTCCGTCGCCGCCTTTGGCGACGATACGGCGTTTTCGCCGGCCGATTCGGTTTTTTCGCTCAGCCCCGACGCCGCTGTTTCGGCATCCGTGATCTCGGCGCGCACGCTTCCGGCGCAAACAAAAACCGATTACGTCGAATCGACCGAACGCCTCGACCGGCGTCTCGTGATCGATCATTCCGGTCTCGCCGGTTCGCCCGAAGTGAACGCCTCGGGGGAAGTTGTGGGCGTTGATATGGGCGACGGCACGGTCGTGCCCGCCTCGTTCGCGACCGAGGTTCTGCGCGAACTCTTTAAGAGCGGCAAGGTCGTTCGTCCCGTTTTTGGCGCGCACTTCGTGGGCCTCGACGGTCTGCCTAACGCGCGCGAAGCCGGGCTTGCGGCAAGCGGCGCGCTTATAACCGGCGGCGGAAAATTTCGCGCGACCGAAAAGGGGAGTGCGGCCGAGACAGCCGGACTAAAAGAAGGCGACGTGATTACCTTTGTGGAACATGATAGAATAACCAATGAGGTGCCGCTTCCCGAACGGCTGCAGGATTACGCGCCCGGCGCCAAGGTGGAACTCACGGTCGTCCGCGCCGGCAAAGAGACCAAGGTAGGTTTAACTTTAAAATGAAACATGAAACACACAACATGAAACATTAGCGCTTCGCCGAAGGCGAGGTAAGAATGCTTCATGGTTCATGTTCCATGTTTCATGCGAATATGGCTCAACCGCATTTCGGAAAGATCATTGCGAAGGGGTGGAAAAAGATCACGCTCTTCGGCGTCCTCGCCATGGTCGTCGCCGTCGGTTTGTCGTTCACGCAATCGCTCAAGTATTCGTCGACCGTGCGCATGCTGATCATTCAGCCGTCGTCGATCAATGTCGATCCGTACACGGCCATCAGGAGCGCCGAACAGATCGGCAGCAACCTGGCTCAGGTCGTCTACACCACCGATTTTTTTTCCAAGGTGACGAACGCGCCCGGCTTTACCATAGACCCGACCTACTTTCCGGACAACGATGCCAAGCGCCGCAAGTTGTGGAGCCAGACCGTTTCGGTCAAAGTTGAGAACGGCACCGGACTTCTCAACATCACCGTCTATCACCCCAACAAAGATCAAGCCACGGCCATCGCTCAGGCGATATCCTATGTCATGACAACCTACGGCGCGTCCTACGTCGGCGGCACCGGGCTTGAGATCAAACTTGTCGACGAGCCGCTTGTCTCGCGTTTTCCGGTCAAACCTAACATTCCCGTGAACGGTTTCACCGGCCTTGTCCTGGGCGCGCTTTTTGGCGCCGTCTATGTCATTTTAACCGACAAGTCGCGGAAATACTTGGTCGAACATCCGCCAAATTTCGCGTAAACAAAACACTTCAATTTATCGCATATCGCGGCCTAAAAGCCGCTATTTTTGTAAGGGGAAAACGACTATTGACAATATTCGTCGTTTGTGGTAAGTTTTCGCATTCAGTTTGTTCAGGACAGAGCCGTAAAAACATCGTTTCCGAGAACATCGAAGGGGGTGCTCGCGAGGCAACATCCCGTTCGGCGCTCTCGCCTTATCATGAGGCGGCAAGAACGCAGTTCTGTACAACATCATCACAAAGGGCCCTTGGCCCGGGAGGATTCCATGCACGAGTTGATAAATCGTTTGTCGTTCCTGGCTCCGATCTTCTACGGTTTGCTAGGAGCGACGATCCTAGCCATCTTCGCCACCGCCTATCTGCGGCGCAAGCGCTGTCGTTCGGCGGCGCTTGGCGAATCCGAGTCATTGGATGACAAGAAGACCCGCCGATCCTTTTTCTTCTTCAGCAATGCGCGCAATTTCTCGTTCGTAAGAGCGTTTTGCTGGATCATCGGCGTTGGCATCGCGCTCATGACCGGCTCGGCACTCGTCTTCTATCTCCACGGGCCGACCGATCCTTGCTCGGTCTGTCATCCCGACGAGAATACCATCGGCATCGATTTTCCTCTCAGCGATGGCAGGATCACGTGGAACTGGTCCGGACCCTGTGTCGGGGCCGAAACGTGCGGCAAGTGCCGCGTCAAGCCCCAAAGCTGTACGACCGACAACGACACGACGTACACGCTCAAATGCGCCTGCTCCGCTCAGTAGGCGATCGTACTCTGCGGTCGGCGGGATGAAATGTTTTTCATTCCGCCGACCGCCCATCTTTTACAACAGATTTCGCTTTGAAGCGGTGTGATATGCGCGCCATTAGAAACCCTCCTTTCTATTGATGTTACATATCGCACCACTTCACAGTCGAATCAACGAGTAGTCACAACGGTCAAGCAGTTCGACTGCGTTCATTGACCGACAACGTACGAAAAGAAGGAGATCGTCATGAGGAAGTTCACCGCATTGATCATTGGTTTCATGGTTCTCGTTACAGCCGGCAGCGCCAACGCCATTGTCGTCGACCCGGCTGCCGCAGGGTTGTGCCAGGGGTCGCCTTCGGCACCGACCGGCGACAGATTCGTTCCCAACGCCTCGCCGCACTGCGTATGCAAGTCCGGCCAAGGTGATCAGGAACGCGTCAATCTGCAGGTTCCCGGAACGGCGGCATTGGTTAAGGCGGTCGCTCAGTATGGCGACTTCCGTGACCGGTGCGCTACGGTTTCCGAGATCAAGAAGAGTCAGAAGCCGGAAGCCAAGAAGGAAAAGCCCGTTGAAGCGGTCAAGCCGACCAAGGCGGTCGCGCCCGTCAAGTTCAGGGCCTCGCTCGAGCCGGGCGACGTGGCTGTCATACAGAAGGCGGGCGTGAAGATCGGCGAGCATTTGAACGTTTCGTCAGGCGCCTCGCAGATCGTTCAGATCCGCTGGTCGTGCGACAATTGTCTCGCGAATGGCAAGGACTACTTCACCGACAATGCGGTTAGGACAGGCAGGGGCCCGTTCGACTATTCGGTCGAGCTTGCACCGGCTGACCCTGTCGCCGGCGGTCGTGGAAAGTTCACTCTCCACGTCGCTGACAAGTCCGGTGAAGATCATCAGTTCTCCGCCGCGGTCGAGTGGGAGCCGAAGGCGCCACCCGCGCCCGTTGTTCCAGTGCTTTCCGCATGCGTGAAGTCGAATGGGATCGACGGTCCGAACGGCACTTGCGTTTGTCTCGGGGATCTCGAACTGGTTCCCGGGCAGAACATCTGTCGGCCCAAGCCGGTTCCCGCGCCCGCCCCCAAGGTGGCCGAGGAAACGGGAACGTACTTCCATCCGTATGTCGGGGGAATGTACGGCTACGGTTCGTCCAAGTCACTAAAGGGTAGCAACGGCTACTTCAACGTGGGTTTGGGAATCGACATCCAACCGTGGCTTCTGGGGAAGATCGGTGTTGGAACTGGCGGCCCCGGAGCCACCAGAACCTATACCGACGGCACACCCGTCATTCTCGCGAACGGGAACACGGACAAGCGTCCCAGCTCGTTCGTCGCCGACGCCTCGCTCATGTTCCACCTTGATTGGTGGGGATTTGATCTTGGCTATATGCGACAAGCGCGCGGCACGCCGAATTGGTTCAACCCAACCTCGCCGGCCGACGTGACCTCGAGCGTGTTCTTCGGCCCGAAAGCGATCTGGCAACTTGACCATTTCGCGTTCGTCATTGGCCCCGATCTCTTGATCGGCGCCCACACCATGGGCAGTATGGCGGCCAACACCGAGGTTGGCATCATCGTCAGCGTCGATGTGATGGCCTTTAAT
>CAIQCM010000148.1 GCA_903870305.1 uncultured bacterium | reverse complement strand
CCACGGGCGCGAAATCGTAACGAGCGGCGCGGCGGCGCGAAAGAAGAATAAAGCCGCAAAAAACGCCGAACCAGAAAAAGAGGAGCGAGGGATTTTTGTTTCCCGTCCAATAAGAAAGCGAAAGCGGCGCGCCCATGAAAATTCCAAAGATCAATTCACCAAGCGCGAGGATGACAACGAGGAACAGGGCGATATTAATGACGCGGTTAACAATGACCGCGCCGCGGCGGGCGTTAATGGCAAAGCGGTCGAGCGGGCGACGCCAACCCAGCACGCGCTCGCCCATGGTCGCCACAAATCCAAAACCGCGGCAATTGGGGCATTGCCTTTCGCCCAAGTAGCCGCGGGCGGCGCAAACATTGCAGGGAAGGACGGGGTTCATGAAACAAAAAGCGAAGCAAATTGCCGAATGAGTTCGACGATGACAAGAACGGGCGCAACCAAATAAGCGACAAAGATGACCGCGACCAAGACCGTCCAGATGATCATGACAATGCCGCGGGCGATTATTTGGATAATGCGCATGAAGAAGCTGATGAGCGTGCCGGCGATGTCGTGCTGGGCGTACATGGGCACGAAGATGTTGACGATCCACACGCCAAGGGCCAATGATTTCCAGCGGCGGACGATGAGGCGCCAGCAATAGACAAAAGCGTCATAAGCGCCGCGGGTGTACCAAAAAACCGGGGCGTTTAGTATTCCGCCCAAAACATCGCCAAAGACCGCTTTTCCTGCACTTCTGACTGCTGGCACTTAGGTTAATGACAAGTAATTAGTTGATGTCTGTATTATACCTTATTGGGGGTAAAAATAACCAACCGTAGCAGTAAGAACCAACTGTAGCAGTAAGAACCAAGAACCAAGAACCAATTTCCAAATAAATTTTAAGCAAAAATACCAAGTAACAAAAAAACAGGCCAGCGGCCGGTTTTATACTTATTTGGAAATTGGTTCTTGGTTCTTGGTTCTTCGAGCGTTAGCGAAGGGCGACCCCTGAGCTTGGCCGCGAGATGTATTCGACCGAGCCGACCGGAACCATGCCGAGGGAGGCGGCTTGGGCGGTCAGGTTGCTCACGGTCTCGGATTGGGTCAATTTGATCTCGTTCGCGTGCTCGACCGTTTGCACGGCGGTGAGCTGGTTTTGCAGATCGTTCACCTGAAAATTCCGCGACATGTTCAAGTTAACCTGGACCAGATACCAAACGCCCAGGAGCGCGGCAATTGCAATGAGCGCGGTGTTCCAAACAACGGGCGACAAGCGAACGGCAATGGTCGTGCGCTGGGGCACTTCGAACGATTGGGCGCGGGATAAGGTGAAGGTCGTCATTTTATTTGATGAGGGCGGCGCGCAGTTTTGCGCTTCGGGACCGCGGATTATTTTGTATTTCTTTTTCTGTAGCCGTGACCGGCTTGGGAGTTAGTATTTCTATTTTGTGCGCAGCCGACATTTCTTTGAAGAAGGTTTTGACGAGCCGATCTTCGAGCGAGTGGAAGCTGATGCAGACAAGGCGGCCGCCCGGTTTGATCGCGCTTAATGCTTGCGGCAAGACCTTTTCAACCGATCCAAGTTCGTCGTTGACCGCAATGCGCAGGGCCTGGAAAGTGCGGGTGGCCGGATGAATGCGTCCGTGTTCGTAGTTTTTCGGCACCGCCGACTTGATGATGTCGGTAAGCTGCACCGTTGAGATGATGTGCTTATGGTGGCGCGCGGTGACTATTCCCGAAGCGATCCGCTCGGCCAGGTGTTCTTCGCCATATTCCGCAAGCACGCGGATGATCTCATCCTTGGTCCAAGTGTTCACAATTTCCGCGGCGGTCGTGTGACCGGGCTGTGTCGAATAGCTCATGTCCAGCGGTTCATCGCGCTGAAAGCTAAAGCCGCGATTGCGGTCTTCAAGCTGGGGCGAGGAAAAACCAAAGTCCATGAGCACGCCGGCGACCGGTCCAAAGTTTTCTTCGGCAACGGCTTTGGCGAGATTGGCGTAACTTTCGTTCCGCGCAACAAGGCGCGAGCCAAATGATTCAAGGTTCTTGCGTGCGACTTTGATAGCATCGCTGTCCAAGTCGAACCCCAAAACCTTTCCTTTGGGCGCGGTCAGATGCAAAATGGCGGCCGTGTGTCCCCCGTCCCCCAGCGTGCAGTCGATGAAATTATCTCCTGGCTTTGGATCAAGGAATTTCATCACCTCCTCGGTGAGGACCGGCACATGCGCCATGTTGTTATTGCTATGGATTCATAATTAATTTTAGACGCCCAGTTCGCCCAGCTTTTCGGCAATGTCGGAACTCGCAATTTCGGTTCGGCTCTTGAACTCTTCCCACTTGGCGCTGTCCCAGACCTCCAAGCGATTGTAGAGTCCGGCCAAGACGACCTTTTTACCAAGGCCGGCATATTCGCGCAGGTAATCCGGCAACACGACGCGTCCTTGCGCATCGACTGTAACGTCCATGGCACCGGCAAGCATGAGCCGGGCAAAGGCGCGGGTGTTGGCGGACGACATTGGCAAATTGGCAAGGCGGGTGGCGAGCTTTTCCCATTCGCTCGCGGTGTAGATGGTAAGGCAGTGGTCCAGCCCGCGCGTGACAACCGCGCCCTGCTCCAGATCACGGCGAAATTTGACCGGAATAGCAATCCGGCCCTTTTCGTCCAAAGCATGCTGATATTCGCCGATGAACATAGACGTAGGAACAGCTTATCCCCACTAATATCCACTTCAAACCACTATGCATCTATTATACTCCAATTTGCACCACTTATCAACCACCGACCCGAACAAGAATTCCGGCCTTGTTTGGCCGAATTAATTCAGTTTTGATTTTGTGTTCGGTTTTTGCTGTTGATAACTTTTTTCTTCAGATTTTAGTATTAAGGTGTTGGCTGCCTGCGGGCAGCGACGCGACACCAATATACGAATGCATGCGAATGATAATAATG
>CAIQCM010000147.1 GCA_903870305.1 uncultured bacterium | reverse complement strand
GGTGACGGGTATGGCGGGGGTTACTAACGGATTTGGGACAAGTATTTTCGGCGCGGGCGGGACAACTGTGCCGTCAGGGAGTTTGGTTCCGGGAATGCCGGTACCGTTCGCGCATATTTTGGGAAGCGCGCGGTAATGCGAATTGAAGTTTTTGGTTGTCGCTGTTCCATCGGCGTTCGTTACTGTATAAACGAACGTCGTATTGGCGCCGCGGAAAGCATTTTGGCATTTTTGCGCGCCAACGGGCAGCGTCGGGTCGTTCACGTTTTGCACGTCGGCCGGCGCGGCGATCCAATTGACCACTTGCGGCGGGGAGTAGCTTCCTTTGCGTCCGTCGGAGGTGCCCCACAAAGTATAGGTAAGTTTTTTCGTTTTAACGTTGATCGCGGTGGTTATAAGAAGCCAGTGTCCGGTGTTGTTTACGAAACGCAAATCCGGGTGCGGGCCGTAGAGCGTGGCATCCGTTCCGGGGTTGCCGTTAGAGGGATCGGCGTAGTAATGCACGACGAGCGAATGGTTTTGCCGCTCGGTTATTGGCATGCCGGCGTTCATGGCCATGCGGAAAAGCGTGGTGCCTATTTGGCAAAGCCCGCCGCCCACCGCCGGCTCGATCTTGTCGCCCAAAATTATTTGTTCGGTAAAGTAACCGTCCGCGATGGTCACCGGATTTAGGACATCGATGGCGGAGAACTCTTCGCCCGGCGCGATCAAGTGTCCGTTGAGTTTGGACGAGCCGTGGCTTACGTTTTTGATGCGGTTGGCGCTTGAACCGGAAAAATCCGAAACCCCGACGCCGATCACTTCATTGATGCCGAGCTCGGCGGCCGTTTGCGTTATGATCTGCGATTTGGCAGCCGTTGCCACAATGTTAAAACCCGTTTTTCCGTCAGCGCCGGCAAGCTGCAGCGCAAGCGCTTTTTCGAGCGCAGATACCGTTGCGTCAATGTCGATCTTTCGGCCGTCGTTCCCGGACGCAAAGCTCACCATTTTGTTGGTGGTCGGATCTATTTCATAGTTGGTGGGGGTCGGTGCAATGTCGTAACCCGCAGCCAGCTGCTTGAAATACTTTTGCGCCGCGTCCGAGTCGATCGCCAAAGAAGGCGTGCCGCCGGTGCCAAGCGTGACCGTAAGCATGGACGCAAGATCATGGATTGAAAGCGTCCAATTGAGTTCCTCGGCCGACATGGGAAGCGGCGCGAGCGCAAGCGCGAGCGGCACCAGCGTTTTTGCCGCCTCGGCGTCGGTCGTTCTTACGGACGGCTGGGTCCTGGCCGGCTTAAGAGTGATGGGTGTCGAGTCCAGAGTCGCGAGTTTTGTTTTAACGTCGGAAACGGCGCGGTCGTAGTCGTATTCAAAACCCGAGGAATCGGGAACGACCGTGACCGAAGCAAGCGTATCGCCCGAGATCATGATCGAAAGGCGCGCATCGTTCACCGTTTTTTCGTCAGCGCTCCAAACAGCTCGCAAAGCGTCTTTAAAACCGTTCGCATCAATGGTGTAAGGCATGGAGAGCCGTTCGCCGTTAAGAAGCGCCGCGGCGGCTTGGTTGACGCGGTCAAAGACGTTCCCGGTGCGGCCGATCTCGTAGGCCGCGGCGGCGCCCGCATCGGCGTCGAGGTCGACAAGTTGGTGCGCGGCATCGGCGTTTCCGCCCGGAACTTGGGTGGCATCGATTGCGACCGTTTTTTTGCCGTTTGTGAAATTCAAGCCGCTGTTTTCATAGATTGCAACCTTGGCGTTAAGTTTGGCGCCGGCTTCGTCCTTGGTAAGAGCGCCCATTGCCAAGCCGTTAACGGTCACCCCGGGCATGACACGTCCGTTCATCGCGGCCAAGTAGCCGAATGGCGCGGCCAGGATGAGAACAATAACAACAACGCCGGCGATTAGCGCCGGACGGTATGCCTTAGGTGCTTTTTTTGGGGTCTGAGGTTTCATGGCCGTAAATTATGAAGCATGGAACATGAAGCATGGAACATTCTGGGCGGAATCGTATTCGATAAGAATGTTTCATGTTGTGTGTTTCATGTTTCATCCGTCGATCTCCCGCACCGGAATGGTGGAACGATGTCTTTTGGGAAGTGTAAGGGTTAAGACGCCGGAACGCAAGACGGCGCTGGCTTCATCGGCGCGCACTTCGACCGGCAAAATGATCGAGCGCGAGAATGACCCCCAGTAACATTCCGCGAACAGCGGGCGGGCGGAAGCGGGAACGTCATGATGCCGCCGGCCGCGGATGGTGAGCATGTCGCCATGAAGCGAAAGCTCCAGGTCGGAAATTTTCACGCCGGCGATGGTGGACTGCAAGATCAGTTCGGTCGGGGTCTCGAAAATATCAATCGACAATTCGCCTTCGTCGGCGGTCATCTGCTCTCCGTTCGCGGTGAGTTCGCCAGGCGGAAAGAAGAAATATTCACCGTTCTCGTCGGTTTTGATCTCGGGAAGAGGCATGGACTTAAAATTATTGTTCGAGCTAAGTCGAGAACTTCATTATATATCCGTCTGTGGTTTTGTGGAAGAGGTATCGGGTTAACGACTAAGTATGAACGATGAACGACTAAACCGGCTCGTCATTCATCATTAGTCGTTGGTCGTTAGTCGTTTGTTTGGAGAAAGTTAGCGGTTTTCGATTAAAATACAGGGGTAAGCAATGCGTAGTTTGGCGACCAGCTCGGGAGTGATAAAGGTTTTTTGCCGCGGCAGGTCGGGCTCTAGGGTGATATCGAATCGTGTTTCTTGGATGAAATATTTTTCGCCGGGATTCAGATAGCCGACCATGGTCATGAAATCGTCCTCGGTGTGCGAGTGGGGGAGGATGGTGGTGCGGAATTCGTGCGGAATGCCGGAGTTTTGGATGAGGGCGAAGGTCTCGCGCACGCGGTCGATGAGACCCGGCGCCCCGACGCGCACGACTTCGTCGTATTTTTCCCAGCGCTGTTTAAGGTCCATGGCAAAGTAGTCGGCCAGCTTTTCGTCGATGATTTTCTTGATCAT
>CAIQCM010000146.1 GCA_903870305.1 uncultured bacterium | reverse complement strand
GTGGAATTTTTGAACGAAGAAATGGCCGAGGCGTATGCGGTTTCCGACATTGCCGTAAGCCGCGCCGGCATGGGCACATTAACCGAACTCGGCGTTGCCGGCATCCCGGCCGTTCTCGTTCCGCTTCCCGGGCAACAAGAGAAGAACGCCGCTTACCTTGAAGAGCGCGGCGCGACTGTGGTCGTCGCAAACGACGCGTTCGACCAAGTGTTCACCGACACCGTCCTGCGCCTTTTGGCCGATCGCGACCGCCGCCTTCTGCTCTCGCGCGCAATCGCGGACATCTTCCCGGCTGATGCGGCGGAGAAGCTGGCAAGGATCATCATCGAGAACGTGAAACGATGATTGGGCCGCCTGCGGGCGGCCGACTCGATGCCAATATGCTAATCCCTACGAATATGACGAATACGATGCGAATTAGTAACGTCATTCGTTATATTCGTACAATTTGCATATTAGCATCGAGTCACTGCCGCTAAGGCAGTTACCATGGTGTTATGAAGATATTGATAGTCAACAACCTCTATCCCCCCCACGCCCGCGGGGGAGCGGAGGCGGCGGTCGCGAACGAAGCGCGGTCGCTGGCATCAGAAGGGCACGAGGTGTCGGTCATGACCACGGCGCCGTTTCTTGGGTTGCGTTCGCTTCGCGCGAGCGAGTGGAAGGAAGACGGGATCCGCGTCTTCCGTTTTTTTCCGCTTAATTTTTTTTGGTACCGCAACGACGGCAAACATAATGCGATCGTGCGGCTCTTGTGGTATATCGGAAATTTTTGGGGTTGGCACCCTGTTTCGGTTTTTAAAAAGGTCGTTAAAACGGTCAAACCCGACGCCATTCATTTGCACAACATTAACGGCATCTCCTATAAGTTGCCGCGCGTTTGCGATGCGTTGAAGATCCCGACGGTCTTCACCGTGCACGCCGTGCATTACGCCGTGCCGTCGGGAGTCGTCATTCGCGGGCAAAAATCGTCCGCTTGGTTCCGTCCTTTTGCATATTTGCTAAGACGAAAATTGCGTTCGAACGCGATCGTCACGGCGCCCTCGCAATGGCTTTTGGATTTTTACGCCGAGCGCGGTTTTTTTAAGGGGCAGAAAACAACGGTCGTCGTCAACCCGCTTTCGTCTTTATCACCCGGAGCCACGAGCCACGAGCCACGAGCCACGCGCCGTTTCTTGTATGTCGGGCAAATAGAATCGTACAAAGGCATCAACCTAATGCTCGCCGCACTCTCGCGCCTCCCAGACGATATGCGTTGGCAGCTCGACATTGTCGGCGACGGCAGCATGATGCCCTTGCTCCGTCGTCAGCGCGATCAGCACATCAGCTTGCGGGGAAAATTGCCGCCGGAAGATGTTGCGCGAACGTATGCGAACGCGACCGTGCTCATTGTTCCTTCGCTTTGCGAAGAGAACGCGCCTATGGTCATTGCCGAGGCCGCTGCGCAAGGTTTGCCTGCCGTGGCCGCGGCGATCGGCGGGATCCCGGAGATGGTGAAGGACGGGGAGAATGGTTTGCTTTTCAAGCCGGGCGACGCCGACGACCTCGCGCTCCAGCTGCGCCGGATTGACGAACATCCGGAGATATTGGAACCGATGAGGGAAAAGGCGATCGAATCTGCCGCTCGCTACGCGCCCGACAAAGTGGCGGGGGAGTATTTAAAATTATTGGGAAAGTAAGATAGGTTATATATATGAAAAAACGAAAGATAAATAAAAAAAGTAAATGGGTAAAGGTCATTGATTTTACCAAGATTCGCAAAGGCGGTATCGAGATTGGCGAGTTGTTGTCACGCCTCAAATCCTATGACCGATAGGATCACAAAATCTCTTGATAAAATGTCGGTCAAAGAAAGGAAGAGGT
>CAIQCM010000145.1 GCA_903870305.1 uncultured bacterium | reverse complement strand
GATCTTTTAGATCGGCGAGCGCTATATCGCAATTCCTTACGAAATGCCGGTTAAAGTGGTTTTTGATGAAGCGGTTGTCCCTGAACAATTCGCGCGTTCTCGCTTCATCGGTGATGATTATGAGCCATGGTTTCATGCTGCCTCCGTATTTGCGTCTATGTGACTCACGATCCGATCGTATAACGCTTGCCGGTCGTGGGCATAGATGAGTGTCCATCCGTCTGGAACCGCGCCGGAAATTCCGTCGACGGCCAAGACGAACAATTTGGCTCGCGGGCACACGCTCGCGATATCCGTGCATTCCTTGTCTCGTTTTGCCGGACTGGCGGCGCCGGTCGTCATGTAAACAACCACATTGACCGCGCCTATTTCTTCGCCGACCGCTTCTCCCGCTTTCATGTTGGTGATCGTTAGCTCAATGTCGGGGCGGATTTGCAGGACGCTTCCCAAAATGGCATGGATCAGTTCGCTTGATTCGATGACAATGATTTTAAAAGGCCTTGTTTCGTCGTTATTCATCGATCCCTCCTCGCAAGTTTTCTCATGGCCGCGATGTTTTGTCAAAGTTAGCTTGCTTCAAGTATTGTGGTAAACTAAGCCCTATGGAAAACGGGGCGGAAAAACTGCTTGCGGGCGCGAATGAGGCGCAAAAGACGGCCATAATGCATGATAATGGGCCGCTTCTTATTGTGGCCGGAGCGGGGACGGGCAAGACCTCGGTTTTGACGAAACGGTTGGCATATTTGGTCGAGACAAAGAAAGCGAAGACCGACGAAATACTGGCGGTGACTTTTACCGACAAGGCGGCGGGGGAGATGGAGGAGCGCGTCGACAAACTGCTTCCCTACGGCTACGTCGATCTGTGGGTCATGACCTTCCACGCGCTGGGCGAACGGATCCTGCGGGCGAATGGTCTCGCGATCGGTTTGCCGGATTCGTTCAAATTATTGTCCGAGACCGATCAGTGGCTTTTGATCCGCAATAATCTTGATCGGTTCAAGTTGGATTATTACAAGCCGCTGGGGAGCCCGACCAAGTTCATCCATGCGCTGCTGCGGCACTTCAGCCGCGCCAAAGACGAGCTGATCTCGCCCGAGGATTACTTGGCCTACGCGCAAAATACAAAACTTAATAAAGACGTGGTCGGGGACGCGGACGAAGCGACCCGGCTTGCCGAGGTGGCCGAAGCGTATCATGTTTATACCCAGCTTTTGCGCGAGAATGATGCGCTGGATTTCGGCGACCTCATCAACGAGACGGTGCGGCTCCTAAAAACGCGGCCGGCGATCCTCGCCAAGTATTGCGAGCAGTTCAAGTATTTGATCGTCGATGAGTTCCAGGACACCAACATCGCGCAATTTGAGTTGATCCGGCTCATGGCCGGGGAAGCGGCCAACATTACCGTCGTCGGCGATGATGACCAATCGGTCTATAAATTCCGCGGCGCGTCGGTGTCGAACATTTTGCAATTTAAACAATATTACCCGGCGACGAAACAAGTGATCTTGACCGAGAATTATCGTTCGCCGCAAAGCATCTTGGACGCGGCGCATAAATTCATTCAGGCCAACAACCCGAATCGGCTCGAAGCGCAGCTGGGCGAAGGTCTTTCAAAAAAGCTTCATGCCAATGTCCCGCATCCGGGAACGGTCGAACATTTGCACAGCCGGTCATTAAACGACGAAGCGCGATCGGTGGCTTCAAAGATCAAAGCGCTGTACGAGAGCGACCCCGACGCCGACTACTCGCAATTTGCCATTCTGTCGCGCTCGAACGACGGGGCAAATCCGTTTATCGCGGCGCTTGCCGCCGCCGGCATTCCGTATATTTTTTACGCCTCGCGCGGGCTTTATCAAAAGCCGGTCGTTCTGGACATCGTTAATTACCTGCGGCTCTTGGACAATTATCACGAAAGTCCGTCGCTTTACCGAATGCTCGCCGGACCGGTCGTCGACCTCTCGCATGATGATGTCATCAAGCTAACGCACGCGTGCGCCAAGAACGCTTGGTCGCTTTATGAGGCCTGCCAAAAGGCGGCGGCGCTTAACGTTACACCCGTTGGTCTTGAAAAGATCAACAAATTTTTGGCTCTTGTCACTAAGCATACTGAACGGGCGCGAACCAATGACGTGAGGAACGTAATTTTCTCATTTCTTGAAGACACCGGGTATTTGAAACGGCTCGTTGGCGAGGATAATCAATTGAATCATGACACGCTTGATTACATCAACCAGTTTTGGCGCGTGATCGAGGACTTTGTCGCGGCCGAAGTCGACCCGACCGCCAAGCTGTTTTTGGAACGCATTCGTTTGCAGGTGGAAGCGGGCGAAGACGGACGCTTGGCGTTTGACCCGGATATCGGGCCGGAGGCCGTGCGCGTTATGACTGTGCATGCGTCCAAAGGGTTGGAATTTGATTATGTGTTTTTGGTCTCGCTTATCGACCGGCGTTTTCCCTCCGGCGAACGCGCCGAAGCGATCGAATTGCCGTCGGCGCTCGTCAAGGAAATTTTGCCGGAAGGGGACCATCATCTTGAAGAAGAACGGCGGTTGTTCTATGTCGGCATGACGCGCGCGAAAAAGGGTTTGTATTTGACCTCGGCCGATGATTATGGCGGGGCCAGGAAACGCAAGCTCTCGCGATTCTTGATGGAGCTGGGATACGGCGTTGCAAACACCAAGAACCAAGAACCAATTTCCAACCCCGAGGCGGCAGCCGAAAACCAAGATCCAATTGTCAAAGAGTTGGCCCTGCATATTCCAACCTCGTTCTCCTTTACTCAGCTAAAGGCGTTTGAGAATTGTCCGCTCCAGTATAAGTTCGCGCACATCTTCAAAATTCCGATCAAGGGCAAGGGTCAATTTTCGTTCGGCAAGACCATGCATGCGGCACTCCAAAAGTTTTTTGCACTCGTCGCCGAACGGCAGAGCGCGGAACAGGCAACGCTTTTTGGAAGTCCCTCGGCTGCGCTCGGGACGGTTCTCGCTTCGGCGAGAACCGTCGGCGAATTGGTCAAGCCGGAAGAATTGGATGAATTGTACGCGTCGAGCTGGATCGACGAATGGTTTGAAACGGCCGCGGACAAGGAAAAATATCGCGTCAAAGGCAAAAAGCTGCTCGCGGGATATTACGATCTCGTTAAAAATGAGCGAATTCATCCGCTATACCTCGAAAAACCGTTCAACCTAAAGGTTGAAGACGCCACTTTTCGCGGCGCGATCGATCGCGTTGACGAACTCCCTGACGGCACGGTGCGGATCGTTGATTATAAGACCGGCACGCCGAAGAGCGAGGACGACATCGGGTTTGAAGAAAAGCAGCAACTCCTCATCTATCAG
>CAIQCM010000144.1 GCA_903870305.1 uncultured bacterium | reverse complement strand
GGCTTTGGCTCTGTCGCCCAACGACGCCGCAATCGATGCCATCGCATTGCCGAGCGTCGCGGCGGAGGCGGCGGCGGAAAATATTTTCCCCGCGGTCTCGGGTCCAATCCCCGTCTGAAGGCGCAACGCGCGCAGCCAGCCGACCTCGTCGGCCGGATTTGCGTTGATCCGCAAAAAAGCCAGCACATCTTTAATATGCGCACGTTCGAAAAAACGAATGCCGCCGCGGTAGTCGTACGGAATATCGCGCTTGGTAAGTTCAAACTCCAGCGCCTGCGAATGAAAGGTGGCGCGGAAAAGCACCGCGATCTCGTTCATCGCAACACCTTCATCGCGCAGCTTAAGGATCATTTCGGCGATAAATTGCGCTTCTTCTTCAGCGGTTGCCGCCGCCACCAAGCTCGGTTTTTGGAAATTGGTTCTTGGTTCTTGGTTCTTTCCCGACCTCAACACTTTCGGGAACTGGTTCTCGTTCCAACGGATCGATTCGTTGGCCAACTCCAAGATCGCCGAAGTTGAACGGTAATTGGTTTCGAGTTTAAAAATATTCGCACCCGAAAAAGTGTTCGGAAAGCCGAGAATATTTTTAACATCGGCCGCGCGGAATGAGTAGATCGATTGCGCGTCGTCGCCAACTACAAGCAAATTTTTATGAACCGAAGAAACCAACGAAAGAAACTCGGCCTGCACGCGGTTGGTGTCTTGATATTCATCGACCAGTACGTACTTATAGCGTCCGGCCACTTGTTCGCGCACCGACGGATTGTTCCGAAGCAAGCGAGTCGTCTTCACCAAAAGGTCGTCAAAATCCATGGCATTGGCGTTTTGTTTGCGCGCTTCATAGGCATCGATCACCGTTTCCATTTGCGGAACAGCGTTCAAAAGCCGCGGCTGTTTTCGTTCGACGACTTCAGAAAATGGCATCTGCGCATTTCGCGAGTAGCTCCAGAACGATTGCAGGACCGAGGCCGAAGGAAAGCGCTTTTCTTTGGTATCGATCCCCGCCGCTTTAATGCAGACGTTCATGAGGTCGCGCGAATCCTCTTGATCGAGAATGGAAAAATTATTGTTAAAACCCGCAGCTTGGGCAAAGCGGCGTAAGAGCAAGTTGGAGACATGGTGAAAGGTGCCGCCGGTGAGCTTCGGCATGACACCCAAGAGATGCTCGATGCGGCTCATGACCTCGCGCGCCGCTTTGTTCGTAAAAGTCAGCAGTAAAATCTGCTCGGCCGGCACGCCCTGGCGCAATAACGCCGCGACCCTGTAAATGATCGTGCGCGTTTTTCCCGAGCCCGCCCCCGCGAGCACCAGCGAATAGCCGTCCGCGCCGCGGACAACCTTCTGTTGTTCAGCGTTAAGATCAGCGTCAAAGTCGCCATGCGCAACGCCGTTTGAAGTTAGGATGAATTCTTTGGGCATGTGTTCCAGCTTATCGGTTTTTACGAAATAAAAAAGCTGCGAAGGAGAAGTATCTCTGCCACTTTAATTCTAGGAACGAAGGATATTATACATTAACCTGCGTCATATGATTATTTCGAGCATGGATTCCGAGAGCAAAATCTAATATTACATCAATTGTTTTATTTTTATTCCATTGGTTTTTAAGTTTTTTGTATAGTGCATTATGCCGAGGATATGGTTTGGCTTCTAAACCAGTTAGTTTCTTCAACTCTGGTTCATTCTGAATAAATACATTAATAATTTCTGAAAGATCCCATAAATCATTATCTCT
>CAIQCM010000143.1 GCA_903870305.1 uncultured bacterium | reverse complement strand
CGAGTAGACCACCGTGCTGTCTTTGCCTAAGGCGATAATTCACTTTTAAGTTCAGCCAAGGCGAATTTATACTTTTCCAAGGCAAGCTTATATTCATCGGATTCCTCGCCGTCGGCGCGATTGGATCGGATATTTTCTAAGACATTTCTTAAAACTTCGCCGGTGACGATGGCGTATTCTTTTGCATTATCGCTTAAACCGTCGAGTAATTTAACGGTTTCGACATTGATCGATAGGGCGTTGCAGTACTGATAAATTTGATCTCCGTTTTTCTTTAATTCTTCCATCAATGAGTTGATTTGATCTCCAGTGAGTCCGCCGAATTTTTCTCCTCTTATTTTTGCCAACTGCGCGTCAATGTCGTGCTTGGCTTCAACCTGCTCCGCTTCTTCTTGCCATTCTTCGGTTTCGTAAAGCTCGTATTCTTTTGAAAATAGTTTTTCCGCCAAGTCGCCAAAATCGATGTTTGGGTTGATCGTGCCGGTTTGTCGCTGCGCTTCTGCGTCATGACTCTCGCGCATAACCCTAGAATTGCTTAAAATAACCTTCATGTCGCCCGCCTGTTTGGGGATGATGAAAACTTTTTTGAAGGCGATTCGGTCATTGTTCATTTCGCGGTATGAATATTCGCCGGCCGGCTTGTCTTCATCGTTTAAGGGGACGAGATTATCGTTTCGGCGGCGACTGTCCACATAATAGTTGTGACCATCAGCCAATTTAGCGACGCTGACAGAATGACGATGGACCGCGCCAACACCAACTTCGAATCCGGCTTTTTCCAATATTCTGCCTATGATCATGGTCGCACCGGAACAGTTAAGTTGTCGGTTTTTGGCTATTAGCTTTGGATAATAAGCCCACTTATCCCCCCTGTCTTTAAATTTTCCGCCCTCGTCTTCGCAGCGGGTTTGTTGGATGATTCCTTCGATAAATTGTTTCTGTAAAGCTGACTTTTCTTCGGGGTCTTTTTCGTTCGCGATTTTTTCCAATAAATCCTGATCAATTTCAAAACCGATTTCCTTGACGGCGGCGTCAACACCCTGCATTAAATTTTCATATAGCGTCTTTTCAAATTGTTCGTTGTCCATTGTTCCGAAATCTAAATCCTCCGGCATTTCAACACCGGAAAGCTTAGACCAATCTTGTGCTAATAGGATTTTTTGTTTATTAAAATCCTCGGCGGATACTTCCCTGGAATCCGGCGCCTCTTCTTCTAATTCTAAACCGATGTCTGCGCTTTCCCCGTTTATCAACTCGTCAGCCGTCGCCGTGTTTTCTACGGTTTGATGTTTTTGATCCAGGGTTGGCAGTGGCTTGTCGGGCATAAGTCGTTTTGCAGCGCAATCTGCGTCAAAGTGAAAATTATCGCTTTACGCCAAGGGCGGTATCGATTCGACGGGTGCGTCTTTTTTGAAACCGCAATCTTTCTTTGAGCAGACGACGGTGCTGTCTTTGCCTAAGACGAGCAATGACTGGCAGGTGGGGCATTTTTCGCCGGTGGGTTTTGACCAGACGGCGAATTTGCAATCGGGGTATTTGTTGCAGGAGTAGAAGGCGCGGCGGGTTTTGATGCTGCGGCGCTCAACGAGTTCGCCGATCTTGCACTCGGGACACATGACGCCGGTTTTCTTTTCGATCTTCAAGATCGTTTTGCAATCGGGATAGCGCGAGCAAGAGATGAACGGCCCGAAGCGGCCGCGTTTAACGACCATGTCCGCCCCGCAAGTGGGGCACTTTTGGTCGGTCTTCATGTCCTCGGCGGAACCGGGGACCGGCTTGGTATTTTTGCATTCCGGGAAACCGGTGCAGGCGAGGAATTTGCCGAAGCGGCCGGTCTTCTCGACCATGGGTTTGCCGCACTTTTCACAGACGGCGTCGGTCGGCTTGTCTTCGTTCAATTTCACGATCTCGACCATTTTTTCATCCAAGTTCTTTTTGAAAGGCGTCCAGAAATCGCGCAGGAACGGCACCCACTCTTTTTTGCCTTCGGCGATCTCGTCAAAACCCTCTTCCATTTTTGCGGTGAAATTAAAGTCTACAATATCGGGAAAATGTTTGACCAGCAAATCGTTCACCGTAAACGCGATCTCCGTCGGTTTAAGGCGGCGGTTCTCGATGCGCTCGACATAGTTGCGGTCGATGATGGTGGCAATGGTCGGCGCGTAAGTGGATGGGCGGCCGATGCCGTATTCTTCAAGCGCTTTAACAAGCGACGCGTCGGAAAAGCGGGCCGGCGGTTCGGTGAAATGCTGGATGCCTTCGAGCTTTTGGAATTTAACAACCTCCTCCGGCGCGAGGTCGGGGAGGATCGTCTCTTTGGTGTCGGTCGGATAAATTTTATAGTAGCCGTCAAAGCCGACGATCATGCCGTTGGCGCGGAAATCATAAGCGCCGTCGCGGCCTTTGGCGGTGAGCGATACCGAGGTTTGGTCAAGGACGGCCTCGGACATTTGCGACGCGATCGCGCGGCGCCAAATAAGGTCGTAGAGGCGGACATGGTCGGGTTCGATCTTGCCTTCAAGCGCCTCGGGCCTTGTCGCGGCGTCGGTCGGACGAATGGCCTCGTGCGCTTCTTGGGCGTTCTTTTGTTTGCTCTTGAATTTGCGCGGGCCGTCGGGGGCGGCATACTTTTCGCCGAGCTCTTTGGTGAGCCAAGCGCGCGATTCGTCCAAGAACTTGTCGGCCAGGTTCACAGAATCGGTACGCATGTAGGTGATGAAACCGCGTTCGTACAAGTGTTGGGCGAGCATCATCGTTTGTTTGGCGGAAAAATTCAGCCGGCGGTTGGCTTCCTGTTGGAGGGTGGAAGTGGTGAATGGAGCGTTCGGACTGCGGCGCGCTTGTTTCTTTTCGACCGAATTGACGATCGCCGTTGCGCCTTCGAGCGCTTGCAGGATGGCGTCGGAAATGTCCTTTGAAGGAATGGCAAACTTGTCGTATGGTTTGCCGTCCTTGCCGATCAGCTTGCCGGGGAAGGTGGCGGCATTGGTTTTTTCGAAAAGCGATTCAACGGTCCAATACTCTTGCGGCTTGAAAGCCAAAACCTCGCGTTCGCGCTCGACAATGAGGCGAACGGCGACCGATTGCACGCGGCCGGCGGAAAGGCCGCGCAAAACTTTTTTCCACAATAACGGCGAAAGCTCATAACCAACAAGACGATCCAATATCCGGCGGGCTTGCTGAGCGTCAACGAGGCGCAGGTCGAGCTTGCGCGGATTTTCGATGGCATG
>CAIQCM010000142.1 GCA_903870305.1 uncultured bacterium | reverse complement strand
TATATGCTAATTGATACGAATATAGCGAATACTATACGAATTCGTAACGTCATTAGTCATATTCGTACAATTCGCATATTGGCATCGAGCCAAGGACGCAGCAGCGTCCATCGAGCCAAGGCCCCGCCGCAGCGGGGCCAAAAGAAAAACCTCGGGGGAGGCCCCCGAGGCATGAATTTGTTGTTGCACTTAAGCCGACACGACGGCCTCGGCCAAAAAATACGGGGCTGGCGGCTGCAGTATTTTGGTCGGTAAAAACGTCACTCTGGTTCCTTTTGCCAGCTCGCTCCTTTGGAATTGTTTTTTCAACCCGGCTTCCACCAACTGCGAATAGGCGGCGAAGAAGCGATGTGAACCGCTCTTTATGACGCACCCGGCCTTTCCAAAGTGCGCATCGATCGTTCCGGGTCGACGATCTTTGCTCGCCAGCTTCTCAAGCAGCGCCGTTTTCAGTTCCCTTCTGCGTGCATAAATGTCCGCCCAGCCGCACCCCTTATTGCTTGATATGTCGAGCAGCAACAACTTGTTGGCCGCTCCTCGACGCAAAAGATCGCGGACGAACATCGTGTCGATAAGCTCTGATGTGCGATCGGCCGAAGTGGCGTCGTGAACAATGATATAGACCTTCACGCTGCCGTTTACTCTGCCCTCCTGAACTTCGATGAACTTTCTCAACTTATCGAAATTGTTGGCGTCCTTTGTCACTTGAGCCTCGATCGGGACGGGGTTTCTTTTGCCTCTGCGCCAATCGCTTTTGACATCGATCTTATCAACCTGATCAAGATACTTGCCGGTGGTAACGCCCCAGCATTTAGACGAAAGACCCCCAATGACCATCCTTTCAAAAAGCGTTCCGGGCGTTTGTTTGAATGTACGAAGCTTTCCCAATTTTCCCTCCTGTTCTGTAAATTGAGCACCATCCTTATAACAAGGATATTACACCTTGTCAATGTCGTACTCGCGACGCGAATTGCTATTATACCCCATTGACTCGATACCAATATGTCAATCCCTGTAAATATCACTGATCTGATACGAATTCGTAACGTCATTCGTTATATTCGTACAATTAGTATATTAGCATCGAGCCAAGGCCCCGCCGCAGCGGGGCCAAAACAAAAAGTCCGAGGGGTAGTTTCCCCCGGACTCGATACTGATCCGACGATCAGCCGGCCGCGACCATTGATTCACGGAAACGCGCCGGCGCGTCCCTCTCACGGACAACGTAGTTCGCCAGCCGAACGCCATTGATCCGCTGTTCTTCCGGCAGGTACCACACCCGATCGCCAACACGGAGATCGTGTTTGCCAACATTCTCGAAGGCGGTGAAGTACGCGATCCGCCGGCCTTCGGGACCGTCCACCCCCTCTTGCTGAATGATGCAAGCCGATCCGTTCAACCTGGTGATGATCCCCGCCCGTCGAGCTTCTTGGTTGTAGAGCCCATCAGCATGACGACGACGCAAGTGGCGCAACTGCCCCGCCGGATCATTCCAATCGGCGCGGCCTTTTTCGTCGATCGTCAGGTGATAAACCCAGCGCCGACGGGGATCGCATGCGCCGAAACACCCGGCCACCGCGGCGATATAGCCATTGATGAGCGGCCATGTATTTTCGCCGTTGTCGGTAAAGGCGACGAAGAGCCAAGCGGCGGGTCCTCGGCTTTGATGATGTCTCTGCTGGAAATCTTCAAGCTTGCGCTCGTCATACAGCTTGAAGCTGTATTGCGCGTTCAGCCAGACGCCAAGCGGTCGCTTGGCGATCGACCGGAATGAACCATCAATGCCGAAATTTGCATCGAGTACCGCGCTGCCGACATACCCCCAGCACAACTCCCGCATCTTCCTGCGGATCATTTCTTCAATGTACAATCCTCTTTCTTTGCCCATTTGCTGAATACCTCCTTGTGTTGCTATGCTGCCGCAGAAGATCGCATCTAAACAAAAACCCGACCATGTGTCAATGGTCGAGTTTTTGTTTACTAAAAGCTAGGTCTTATTGGCGCGCTTCCGTTCCAAGTGATCCAAAATGGCTTTTCGGATGCGGACCGACTTAGGCGTGGCTTCGACCAGTTCGTCGTCGCCGATGTATTCGAGCGCGTCCTCAAGGTCCATCGTGCGCGGGGTGTCCAATTTTTCCTGGCCGCCGTCGCCTTTGGAGCGCATGTTCGAAAGACGTTTTTCTTTGCAGACGTTGACCTCGATGTCCTCGGGTTTGGCATTCTGTCCGACAACCATACCGCCATAAACCTCAACGCCCGGACCAATGAAGAGCTGACCGCGCTCTTGCGCCGCCACCATGCCGTAGGTGATCGAAGTGCCGGCTTCAAAGGCACCGAGCGAGCCGTGGGCAATGCCGGAGAATTCGCCGCGCACCGGTTCATAGCCCAAGAAAAGCGAGTTGATGATACCGAGTCCTTTGGTATCGGCCATGAATTCGTTGCGGTAGCCGATAAGCCCGCGGGTGGGGATGGTGAATTCCAAATATGTGATGCCATGCTCAACCTTCATGTCCTTCATGTCGCCGCGGCGCTTGCCCATCTTTTCAATCACCGAACCGCTCGAGGATTCGGGCACTTCAATAAAGACCTGTTCGATCGGCTCCGAGGTGACGCCATTCACTTCTTTCAAAATGACCTGCGGGCGCGAGACCTGCAATTCAAAACCTTCGCGGCGCATTTTTTCAATAAGGATCGCAAGGTGCAATTCGCCGCGGCCGGAAACGACAAAGTGGTCGGCCGAGTCCCCCGGCGCAACGCGGAGCGCCACATCGGTCTGCAGTTCGCGCTCCAGTCGATCTTTAATATTGCGCGAGGTCGTGTACTGGCCTTCTTTTCCCGAAAACGGCGAAGTGTTAACGCCAAAAGTCATCTTAACGGTCGGTTCTTCAATAGCGATCGGCGGCAACGGCGTCGGCGCTTCAAGGTCGGTGATGGATTCGCCGATCGAAATATCGGCGATGCCCGCGAGCGCGATAATATCGCCCGGTTCGGCCGAGTCGGTTTCAATGCGACCGAGTCCATCGTAGGTCATGACCGAAGTTAAACGAACCTTGGCGGTGGAACCGTCGCGGCGAACATGCAAAACATCCTGTCCTTTTTTGAGCGAGCCGGCGTACAAGCGGCCGATGGCGATCTTGCCGATGTAGTTGTCGTAAGCGAGCGAGACGGCCAAGTACTGCAACTTGACGTCAGGAAGAACCGGGGCGGGAATTGATTTCAAAATAGTATCGAAAACCGGTTTAACATCGGTCATGAGGGAGAGATCCGGAGCAAGTCCTGCCTTCCCCTGCTTCGCGGAAGCGTAGATGATGGGGAAATCCGTCTGCTCGTCGCTGGCACCCAAAGACACGAACAGATCAAAGGTCTTGTCCACAACCCAGTTAATGCGTGCGTCCGCTTTGTCGATCTTGTTGATCACCACGATCACCTTATGACCGGCAGCGATCGCTTTCTTCAAAACGAATTTGGTCTGCGGCATTGGCCCTTCCTTGGCATCGACCAAAAGAAGCACGCCGTCGACCATGCGCATGATGCGCTCCACTTCCCCGCCGAAGTCGGCATGCCCCGGGGTATCCACAATATTAATCTTGTAATCGCTGTAATGGATGGCAACGTTCTTCGAGAAAATAGTGATACCGCGCTCGCGCTCCAGCTCGTTCGAATCCATGATCAGGTCGGTCGCGGCGTCCTGTTTTATCTTAAAATCAGCCGACTGCTTAAGCAAAGCGTCGACAAGCGTGGTCTTGCCGTGGTCAACGTGGGCGATGATCGCAATATTGCGTATTTTCATAAACTAAAATCCCGCGAAGCGGGATCAAATTACTGATGATTCAAGATACCACAAAGCGTCATTTGTGTCAAAACCAGCACATAGAACGACTAAATGACGAGGTATGAATTACGAACGACGAATGATGAATACGACGTCGTTATTAGTCGTTCATCATTCATCGTTCATCGTTAGTCGTTGGTCGTTTCTGTTGTTATTTCGCCACCTTGATCGTCCCGGCCGCCTGATCCAAAACGGCCTTGGTCGCGTCGTCGCCGGCGCTGTAATAGATCCAAACGCTGTATGGCTGAACTTTGGAGTCGGTTGGGCTGGTCATGGCCGTTTTAAACTCTTTGGGGATGTTATTGTCGATCTCGTTCTGCGTTACGATCGGATCCTTCAACCCGAAAGATCGGTCGCCGCCAGGGAAATCCTTGGCGCGGAAGATCTCGACCCGTCCCTTGTCGCTTTTGATCGTCAAGGCCGGAAAAGCATTGGTCGCTTTCACGATCGCATAGCCGTCGGGGTATTGAAGCGAAAGGTTGGGCGAAGAATATGTGTCCCAAACAATGTCAATCGGCACCTGTGCGGGCGCGATTGCTTTTTTAGAAAGCGCTTGCAGGGTTTTAAAATCCATCACTTCGTCCGAGAGATCGGCGTTCTGTTTTTGCGCTTCCGTGAGCCGATCGGCGAGCGCTTGCGCATAGTCCGTAACGGCTTTTGTCTTTTCGCCCATGAGCAAAGCCGCAGCCAGGCAGCCGATGGTCAAAAAAATAAGAATGACGGCGATTGCAATCAATCCATGATGCGAACGATGCGTAACCGGCGCGGCGGACGGGAGAACGGGCGCAGCGACGAATT
>CAIQCM010000141.1 GCA_903870305.1 uncultured bacterium | reverse complement strand
TCGTAACTCGATACTCGTATGCGAACTACCGCCGATATCGCCAAAGAAGTGGTCATGCGCTGGAAGAACGACCTGTATTCGGTCGTTGATTTTCAGCACGTTAATCCGGGAAAGGGCTCGGCCTTCGTCCGCACGCGCCTTAAGAATGTGCGCACCGGGAAAGTGATCGAGAACACCTTTAAGTCCGGCGACGAACTCGACATTGTCGACGTCGAGAAAAAGAAAATGCAATATCTGTTTTCCGACGCCACGACCGCGACCTTCATGGATCGCGTGTCCTACGACCAGGTGGCCGTGCCGCTGGAACTTATCGGCGACCGCAAGGGATATTTGAAAGAAGGTTTGGAATGCAACCTCGTAATTTTTGAAGGCAATCCCGTCAACATCGAATTCCCCAAGAAGATCGCCTACGTTGTCGCTTACGCCCCCGATGCAGTGAGGGGCGACACGTCGAACAAAGTCACCAAAGAGATCGAGCTTGAGACCGGTATGAAGATCAACGTTCCCATCTTCATCAAGACCGGCGAAAAGATCGTCATCTCCACCGAAACCGGCGAATACGTCGAACGGACGACGGAGTAGAAGTTAAATAAAAAAATTGACCTTTTACAGGTCGATTTTTTGTTTAAAAGGACTGTTGCTGATTAGTAATATTATTCGTCATATTCGTAGGGATTCGCATATTGGCATCGAGTCAAGGTCGCCACAGCGGCCAAGCGGCCTTGCAATTATGCTAAAAAAATGATATCATATATAAAAGGTAAAAAATAAAAATAAATATTTAAAAATATGCCGAAGAAGCTTGAAGCGCGGGGCGTGCTCTTATTCATTGGGGCAATGCTGTCCGTGCTGTTTTTATTTTCAGGACAACCGCAGTTTGCGGCGGCGGCAACGGATTTTTCCAACGGTTCTTTGGTAAAAGGAGTGCCTTCGGCGGTATATTTTGTGACGGCTGACGGGAAGCGTATGGCATTTCCGAATGAGACGACGTATTTTAGCTGGTATTCGGATTTTTCAACGGTAAAAACCATTTCGGACGAAGCACTCGCCGCGTTGCCATTATCATCGCTCGTAACGTTAAAGCCCGGCCTGTCGGCGGTTAGAGTTGAATCTGATAAGGCAATTTACGCTGTTGCGCATGGCGGTATTTTGCGTAAAATTAGTTCGCCGGGGCTTGCGGCGATGATCTTTGGCAGCGATTGGGATAACAAGGCGACTATTGTGCCCGATGCCTTCTTTTCGTCATATAAGATGGGTGACGAAGTAACCGGTGCCGGTCAATATTGGTGGAAGCAGGAAAAAAATAAATCGCCGGATATATCATCCGATCGCGATATGGCACCGGTATCGTCCGTTGCGGTTGCACCAAAAACGGTTAGTGATGATACCAATAAAGTAATATTTCAAGCGGACGTGTTAATTAATCAGACCGACGAGCAGAGCAAGCCGGCGCCGGATATTCGATATTTCCACGCGGTTTTCAGTAAGCTGGCAAAAAATGTAACGATTGCCATTGCCGAAAAAGTCAGCGGCACGGTTGTCATATCAAAGCCCATGCTAACGATGCCGCCAACAAAAACGTATTTCCAATATTGGTCGCCCAAGTTAAATCCTGGCGTCACATATACTTGGAAAATATCAGCCAATGAGGAAACTGATGCTGTAGGCGTTAAACCGTATGAGACAACGGGTGAATTTACAATTGCTAATTTAAACGACATCGGCATAACCAAAGTTTCCATCTTTAAATATGATGACGGCAAAGGTGCTAATGGAGAAGATGCTCGCGGTTTCCATATTTTGTTCAGCGATTTGCCAAAGAACGCATCAGTGTCATTGAATGAAAAGGATTCGGGAACTCTCGTTGGAACGGAAACGGCCGATGATAACACGGCGGGCTCAAAAGTTTTTGACACGATCCCAGACAACTGGACCGTTAAGTTAAAACCAAAAACTGCCTATGCATGGAAAGTAACGGCTAATTTTGCATCGCCGTCGGGTGCGGACACGATTGATGAGAAAACCGGTGAATTTACCACCTCGGATTTTTCTGTCAGCGGCAATGCCGCCGTCGCCATGGCTCAGCCGGGAGAATTTGCGATTAATTCCGTTATTGTCGAAAAAGTTAATGCCAAAGGTGAACCGGCCGAAGATACTCGCAGTTTTACCGTTAACTTTAGCGCGAAGCCCGCCGATGGCACCGTCTCGATCATGGAAAAAAATACGGGCAGAGAAGTAAGCAGTTTTACGCTCTCGAGCGGTGGAGAATTAAAAACAACGATGCGCTTGCATCCTTACGAATCGGATGATCGGCTTAAACCCGGAACGCTGTATATTTGGATCATCACGGCTATTGACGGGTCCGAGAAAAATGCACTTTTTGCCGATCTTGAAAGCCGCGGTCTGGTTTCCTTATATGTTGGCGAATTCACAACAGCGGCAAAATTCTAAAATCGATTCGTCAAAATATACTCGTAAAATATTGTTATGTTAAAAACACAGAAAGGCCACGCCGGAATCTTATTCATTGGGGTAATGCTGGCCGTGCTGTTTTTTATTGCCGGCCAGGCGCCAAGCGTTCGCGCGGTCACCGTCACGACCGACTTGGAAGGCGTCTTGGTTAAAGGCGACCTACCGGAGGTATATTTTGTCGGCACGGACAACAAGCGTTATGTGTTCCCCAATGAAAAAGTTTTTTTCAGCTGGTACAAGGATTTTTCGACCGTTCGCACCATAACGAACGAAGAATTGGCGGCGCTCCCGATCGGCGGGAACGTCACTTACCGCCCTGGTACCCGGCTCGTGAAGATTCAGTCCGACCCTAAGGTTTATGCGGTGGGGGTGGGCGGCGCACTTCGCTGGGTTTCTTCCGAAACCGTTGCCAAACAGCTCTTCGGCGACAATTGGGCGAAACAAGTCGATGATGTCGATGTTTCGAATTTTGTCAGCTATAAGTCCGGCGATCCTATTCAGGGCGCTAGCGATTATAACCCGACCACCGAACAGCAAAGCGGTTCGACGATCGGCGGGGTCGAGGTGCCGGAGACGGCTTCTAAAAATTCCAATACGGGAACGCAAGGATCAACTTCGGCCCTTAAGATCAAATCGGTTTCGGCCAATATTCGTGTCGTTACCGTAGCGGAGAGCGGAATATCCAATCAAACCATCGTATTCTATGTTGCCTTCAGTCAGATGCCGTCGGGTGCCCGCCTATCGGTGACGGAAAAAAGCAGCGGCGCGGTATTTTATAACGAACCGATCAACCCGGACTCAGCCGCAGAATCAACCGTCCGCGTTGAGGTCGGGAGCGGCACGGAGAAATTAAAAGCAAAAACCGTTTATACTTGGAAGGTCACTGCTTACGCTGCGCCGAACGCGACAACGGCGCAAACCGCTATCCAGAGCGGCGAGATCAGCACGATCGACCCGACCGTGTCCGGTCGCACGCTCGATAACGGAACGGAAAACACCGGCACGCCGACCAATACGCCGCTGCCAACGAGCACCGATCAAACGTCGGGAGGAATGCCGAACTCATCTAACGCTTCGGCTGTGTTTTCGTTCTGCCCGGTCGCCGACAATGACCTCTCGCAGGGCTGCTGCGCCACCGGCGGCGCAACGTTCGCCAAAGCGTCGGCAACATTGACGCCCGGCACGCTGATCAAGAGCGAGTCGTCATCAATGGTTTATTACTATGCGTCGAACGGCAAACGCTATGTCTTTACCGGAAAAGACGTTCTTGCCTCGTGGTACGATTCATCGCAGGATCTTTTGACCGGGACAAGCACTATGTGCCAAAACGTAAAACAGATTTCTGCCACGCAAATGGGCGCAATCACGATCGGCGGGAACGTGGACATCCGGCCCGGCACATACGTTGTTAAAATCGCCTCCGACCCAAAGCTTTACGTTATCTCGCGCGGACGAACGATCCGCCCGCTCGCAACTAGCGGTTTGGCCGAACAGATTTTCCCGGGAACATCGACCCAGCGCCTAAGGATCATTCCCGATGCGTACTTTGTCGGCTACAAGATCGGCGCCACGATCACTTCATCCGCTGACTACAGCGCCACGGCGGAATACAACTGGGACGCGCCGAACACGATGGAACAAGAGTTGGGAATTTAGAATCAGAATCAAGAAAATTTTGACAAACCGGCTTCAACAGTTGCGAAGCCGGTGTTTGTTATGATAATATTGACATTTTTTTAAAAAAAGCGCATACTCACGCTCAAGTGGTTCTTTGGTAAATTTACAACGCGGAAAGGAGGGATTGATGCCCGAAAACATAATGTATCTTGAACAAGCGGTGCGCGAGCACGGTTCCTATGCCGCGGCCATAAAGCGGATCGCCGCGCGTTTGCGGGCGCTAAGTTTTCGCCTGCAATGCGGAACGCCGGATTTTCTCAAAAAGATCGGGCGCGACCTTGGTATCGCGATCAAGCACCTCAACAAGACGCCCTATTGTCCGGCATGCAATCTTTGTTCCGGTCTTCAACCGATCGAGCTTTCTTTTCTCGAAGAGCTTAATCGGTTTGGAAGCTCGAAGAACGCTCACGCACTTGCCGCTCTTAGCATTGAAGTGTGCCTCAATGACGCGAGCGATGTTGAGATCATCCTTGACCCGCTCGCGAGATATACTAATGATCTCGTGAAAAAGATGATGTTCGGCATCAACTGTCGCGTCGCTAAAAGATTGCACGCGCGCGGAACGCGTTCATCCATGTACGATTAACCGTCAACAATCAACCGGGAGACAATGAGATGCTAAGTCCTGAATGCCGCCCGGTCGCGGCGGTGCTCTTCATGAGCGGAGCGGTGCGATTGCATTGCGATTTTTACCAGCTCTGCGCCGTTCTCGCCGAAGTCCAAAAGATCTGTCCCTTGGGACGGTTGGAATTCGAGCGGCAAAAGGACGGATTGTTCTCCTCGGTCGTTTATCGAGCCCTTGGCCAGATGCAAGTCGTCGGATTTGCTGACTGGAAAGACGAACAAAACCTCCTCGTCATCAAACGCGGCGCGCATATTTTCCACGCCTTTGTCGCCGAGATTAACCAAGTGCCGGGATTCGAAGGATCGGTCGTCAAGCAGCGGTTTCAAAGGGCCGGCGATCTGATCATCAGCGCCATCCGTTACGAGGACTGACCGCTTCAGTCGTTAAACGAAAAAGGCACCCCCCGCGGGGTGCCCTCTTTTTTATGAAATTAGTTTTTTAACGTTAAAGATTAAATATTAATATTTAAAATTTAACGTTTAATGTTTAATATTTATTTTTCTTCCGGTGGTACTTCGCCTTCCGCCTCCGTGGTCGGAAGCGCGCCGCCCGCCTCCTCGACCTCTTTGGCCTTGACCGCTTCGAAGAGTTCTTTTTTAATGTCGCCAAAAACTTCGGGATGTTCGCGCAGAAATTGTTTCGAATTCTCGCGGCCGACGCCGAGCTTAACTTCACCGAAAGAATACGTGTTGCCGTTTTTTTGCACGATGTTCCACAGCGTGCCGGTGTCAATGAGGTCGCCCGCGAGCGAAATGCCCTCATTGTACATAATATCGAATTCGGTGGTTCGGAACGGAGCAGCGACTTTATTTTTGACGATTTTTACCTTGACGCGATTTCCAATGATCTTCTCGCCCATCTTTATTTGCGCCGCGCGGCGGACCTCGATCCTGACCGAAGAATAAAATTTGAGCGCCATGCCGCCGGTGGTCGTCTCCGGGTTGCCGAAGAAGACGCCGATCTTCATGCGCGTTTGGTTGATGAAGATAAGGCAGGTGTGCGACTTGGAGATGATGCCGGTGAGTTTTCGCAAGGCCTGCGACATGAGCCGCGCCTGAAGCCCCATGTGCGAGTCGCCCATATCGCCTTCGATCTCGGCTTTGGGCACGAGTGCGGCGACCGAATCGACGACGATCACGTCGACCGCGTTCGAGCGCACGAGCGTTTCGACAATGTCGAGCGCCTGCTCGCCGGTGTCGGGCTGCGAAATGAGGAGTTCATTCACGTTGACCCCGATCTTTCGCGCGTACTCCGGGTCGAGCGCGTGTTCGGCGTCGATGAAGGCGGCGATGCCGCCTTGGCGCTGAACCTCGGCCACCACATGCTGAGCGAGCGTCGTCTTGCCGGAGGCCTCCGGTCCAAAGACCTCGATTATTCGTCCGCGCGGGAATCCGCCGACCCCCAGCGCGATGTCGAGCGAGGGGCAGCCGGTGGGAATGGCGTCAACGATGGTTTTGTTGGCTTCGCCGAACTTCATGATCGATCCTTCGCCAAATCTCTCTTTAATCTGATTCATGGCCTCCATGGCTGCTACCAGCTTCGGGTTTGTTTCTTTTTTGGGCATATAGGGTTGGCCGAATATCTAATGTCTAATATCTAATGCCTAATCCGTGTTTGCTGTGTGGTTTTTTAGAGAATATCGCTCTTAATCCAGAAAAATCTTCTCTAAATCCGTCGGATTAGATATTAGGTATTAGATATTCGGTTATTGAGTTACAACTACCCTCCTGTAAATAATATTCGGTTTGGCGAATTTCTTCGTCGCAACAATAGTAATGATATTTTCGCCGGTGCGCAAGTCCATGTCCTCGCTGAAACGGCCGTCCGTGGAAACGGCCACCGGCGAGCCGTTCGTGGAAACCGCTGCACCCGGCGCGGCTTTTCCGGAGAGCGTGATCCGGTGCGAGCCGGTGAGCAGGTTATCGGCGGGCGAAACCACTGTAAGCGAGGGTGCGGCAGTGACGCGCATAACTTCCCAGACAACGGCGCCGGCAAAGACAACGAGGCATGCGACAACAAGCGCGGTTCGCAAAATTCTGTGCGGCGCGATCATGGCCTTGCGGCTCACTGGTTGGGGAGGGAGGGTTTGGGACATATCGGCGAAATATCTAATGGCTGAATATCTAATGTCTAATCCGGCTCGCCAAGTTACTTTATAGAAATATCAAACCTAATCAACAGAAGCGTCTTTTTGTCGGATTAGATATTAGTTGTTAGATATTAGATATTCGGATCAGCATCTTCTTCATCCGATACCTCATCCACAAAAACCGTCGGTGAACCGCCTTCTTCATCAATGGGGATAGAGGAGAGATCGTTCTTCTTCACCAAAATGGCGCGTGGCTTAGCACCTTCGCCCGGGCCGATCACGCCTTGTGTTTCCATGAGGTCGAGGAGGCGCGCCGCGCGGGCGTAGCCGACCTTGAGGCGGCGCTGTAAGAGCGAGGCCGAGGCCTTGCCGGCGGCGACCACCAAGTTCCGCGCCTCGGGAAGCAGCTCGTCCTCGGAGTCGTCGTAGGTCTCGCCCGACGGTCCGACGGACTTTGGCCGTTCGATGATATCGTTGCGATACTCGGGCTCTTCCGCCGTTCGTTCTTTAAGATATTCAACAACGCGGTTTATTTCATCGTCGTTCACGTAAGTTCCTTGGATGCGCTTTGGTTTGGAAAGTTCGGCGGTCGTGTAAAGCATGTCGCCGCGGCCTAAGAGTTTTTCCGCGCCCGAGGTATCGATGATCGTACGCGAGTCGGTCGAAGTGGCGACCGCGAAAGCGATGCGCGAGGTGATGTTGGCTTTGATGAGTCCGGTGATCACGTCCACCGACGGGCGCTGGGTGGCGACAACGAGGTGGATGCCCACGGCGCGCGCCATTTGCGCGAGACGCACGATCGAGCCCTCAACCTCTTGCGCCGAAGTGGCCATGAGGTCGGCGAGTTCGTCGATAATGACGACAATGTATGGAAGACGATCCATGTCATCGGCCGCTTTGTTGAACGAGGCAATGTCGCGTTTTGTTGCCTTGGCGAGCACGCTAAAGCGGCGTTCCATTTCGCCAATGCACCACTTAAGCGAGTTCACGATCTTTGGCACCTCGGTGATGGCGGGGGTAAGCAAGTGCGGAATGCCGTTGTAGCAGGGGAGCTCGACGCGCTTAGGGTCGATCATGATGAACTTAAGGTCGTCGGGCCCCATGCGGTAGAGGAGCGAAATGATGATCGAGTTCAAGCAAACGGTTTTGCCGCTTCCGGTGGCGCCGGCAACAAGCAAGTGCGGCATGCGAGCGATGTCTCCCACCCACGGCATGCCGGCGACGTCTTTTCCTAGCGCAATGGGGAGGCGGGCGGCGGCGTCGTGGAACGCGGGCGACTCGATCACTTCGCGGATCTTCACAATGGCGACCGTTTGGTTGGGAACCTCAATGCCCACAAGCGATTTTCCCGGGATCGGCGCCTCAATCCTAATGGGGTGCGCGGCCATGGCCAGTGCCAAGTCGTTTGAGAGCGCGATGATCTTGGAAAGTTTAACACCCTCGGCCGGCTTCAATGTGTACTGCGTGACCGTCGGCCCTACCGAGACCTCGCCCATCTCCACCGGCACGCCGAATTGTTCCAAAGTGCGGCGGATCACTTCTTGGTTGGCGCGAATGTCTCCGGCCGAGGGTTTGCCGGATTTTGTTTCCAAGAGGTCGATGGGTATTTCAATGTGCCGCCGCATGCGTCGCGGCTTGGGCGCCACCACGAGTTCGGCGGCGTCGCCCTCCGCCGCATCGGTCTTATTGGTCATATCGTCTTCCGGTTCATCTTCCGGCTCTGGTTCTTCTTCTATCTCCGGCGGTTGGGCGATGGCGATGGGCTTTGGCTGGGCAATTCGCGGCGCGAACAACTTGGCGAACGGCCGCGCCAGCGCTTTGCCAAGGTCGGCAAAGGTTGCCAGGTGTTTGTCGAAGATAAGCACGCAAGCGACAATAAAAAGCGCGGAAAGAATGACCACCGACCCGGCCGTTGAGAGGATATTAACGAGCGGCGAGGCCAGGAACGACCCCAACGACCCGCCGGCGCGATCGGTTTTGTCGATGATGTCTAAGAGGCCGTTAAAAGAGATGATAAAAACGAAAAATCCCAAAAGCATCGTGCCCCGCACCCGGCCTTTCACGAGCGTGACAATACCAAAGCCCGTGAGGATGAGGGGGAAAAGCAGGCGATCGGCGCCAAAGAACGAGGCGAGGCCGCGATTTATATAGACGCCAACAATGCCGGCCGAGTTAAAGTAGGCAAGGCAGCCGATCACGCCAAGCGCGATAAGGGCGACGGCGATCATCGAGCGCCGCATCTCCGGCGTCATCTCCCAATGTAATTTGATAAGCGGTTCCTGTTTTCTGTGTCGAGCCATAGAAGTAGAATGTAGCATTATTTTTCATCATTTGCGAGGGCGGGCTGCCTCCGGGGCAGCGACTCGATGCCAATATACTAATCCCTACGAATATGACTAATCCGATACGAATTCGTACCGTCATTCGTTATATTCGTACAATTCGCATATTAGCATCGAGCCAAGGACGCCGCAGCGGCCATCGTATATTAGCATCGAGCCGCTGGCTATCAGGCCAGCCCACGAAGCTTCGAGGTTTTGATAATAGTTCATAAAAACAAAAACACCCTCGATTTTCATCGAAGGCGACATGTATCCCATCCAAGCATTGGCTGCGGATCGGCGAAATGCGTACAGGTCGAAATAAGAAAGCGAAGAGGAGAGAGATTTGCGCCGGCCAGCAAGCTGGCAAGCACAACGCTTTAGGATTCCTATCTGAGGCAGTGCCTTTCCACAGCCAGTGTTCGGACGCGATCTTTGAAGTATTAATAAGTTTAAGTTTTTTTCTTCGCGATGTCAAGATTGAGTTGAAGCGGGGCGGTCTGATTTCGATCGGACCGCCCCCTCGTTACCGCGCTACGGGTTCATGCCGCCGCCTCTTCTTGAGAGGCAAAGCGTTCCTCGATCTCGATTGCTAGTTCCTCCTGTTTTGGCCATTCAACCGTTACGGCCGCGCAGTCATCGATGAAATCGAGTATGACGCCGTTAAGGTCGCCCTTGTCCGATTGTGCCATGGTGGTAACTTCTCCTGTTGAATTGTTTTCGAGCCATTGCTTCCAGATCTGAAAATGCGATCTTTTTATCCCCCGATCGTATCTTCGGATCTGTTCCGCACACCGATCGCCTCGACGGCTTTCGGTGTGCGGGTGCGGTGCGCTTGGCCTAGGCCGAAGCGTTCGTCGGTTCGCCGTTGCGGCGTTGCTCGATTGCGCGGAACCTCTTGGCGGCGCGAGCATCTGCCGCGGCTTGTGCCTGAGTGTCGAGCTCGTTTTCGGCCCGCCTAGCAAGAATGTTCTGGCGACGTGCTTCGATGTGGGTGCAAGTGATCATGCTGTTGTTGGGACCCATGGGACCTCCTTGTTGTCGTGGCGCAAATTGCGCAATGATGGAACTACTTCCTATTATTTCCAAACTTGAATCCGCGAATTTTATCGATCGTCATTCCGAGCCCGTGTGGTCGTTTTGTCTAGGGCGAGGAATCTCGGAGCTGAATATGGGACTTTGAGATCCCTCATCGCTCCGCTCTTCGGGATGACGACGAAAATCGTGTTCTCAAGCTTGGGATGGGTCGAGGGCGAAGTTCCTTGCAGAACTTTCCCTCGACCCATCGCGTTACCCGTCAAAGTATCGACGGGCGATCACGGCTAGTTAGCCGCAGTTGATGTGGCCGCGGCTTCCACCGCGATCGGCGTGGCGGGCGCGGCCGCAGCTGCTTTGGCAGCCGCTTCCGCCTTGCGCGCCTTCTTGCCATCCAGGCGTGGCTGCCGAGGCGAAACCTCGGCGGGTTTGGCTTCGGGCGCGGCCACGGCCGGCTTGGTGGCTTGAAGCGCCAAGGCCATGGTGGTCGGGGACACGGTCCCGAGGAGCGAGGCGGCCAAGCCGGCGGTGCCCTTGTTGACCGCATCGATCGCCTCTCGCTGCCGAGCGGCTTCCTTGCGGGCATCCTCGGCCTTCACGGGCACGCGATTGGTGCGCTTGTGTTTCGTGGCCACGAAAGCCATGGCCTCGCCGCAACCGCCGCAGAAGAGATGGGCGACCCCATCCTTCGCAATTCCCCAGTTGCCGGCATAGTGCCCGCACCCGGGCAAGCAGCAGAGCTTGCCTTCTTCCCCCTGGCGGTTGATCTCGGGGATCAGGTCCCCGGAGAGCACCGCGCTGGCCGCATTGAGCGACCAAACGGGCAGGAGCTTGAGGATGCGCGGATCGCGAAACTCGATTGCGGCGAGCACCTTCTCGCTCTCAATGAGCTCCACACGGTGGCTGTTGCAGAGTGGCTTTTCGCCGTTCAGATACACCACAGCGAGTTTGTCGCACGCGGTGCAGCGGGTTGAGGTGATTCCGAGGTTTCCGGTACGTAGATCGTTGGTCTTCATGATTGGCCTCCAAGTCGGTTGTGATGGAACTTTCCGCTTCGGCATTTTGCTTCAGCGGAACCTACTTCAATGATCCTTCGGCTCGTGTGAACCGATCCAAAGGATCTTTCATAAAAAAATCTCTTAGATCGATAGTGGTGGCGGCGAGAGATGGAAAACGTTCCATCATTCCCGCCGCCACCCGTGTGCGTTGTCGCGCTATGCCGCGCTCGTGGCTGCCTTTTCCTCAAAGAGATGATCGACGTGATGCGTGAGCACCTCTCGAAGCAGACACTCGCTCCTGAGGTAGCTGGCGGCGATCCTCGAATTGCTCGTGCAGCAGACATCGCCCGGAGGATTGGATCGGTATGACCCGAACACCACGATCGGCACCAGGCGGTTGTTGAGGCGCAGAGCGCGAGTCGAGACCTTCGGTGAGTCCATGAGGACAATGCCGACGACCGCGTCCTTGTGCTTGTTGCTCAAGTGGGGCCCCGCATCGGTCACTGCCATGGCATCAAAGCCGTTGATATTCAACTGTCCGAGCAGTTCGTTGAGCGTACGCTCATCGGCCCTTGCCCCGGTTATCACCAGGACATATTTTTCCAGAACTTTCACCATTCGCATCCTCCTATCAAAGAACAATCAGCTTCCGGCTGGGCGGTAGGGGAATGAATTGCGCTTGATGGACAAGCGCCCCCTAACCCACCTGTCCATTTCAACCGATCCAAACGATTTTTCATGGAAAAATCTCTTGGATCGGTAGCAGTGGCGGCGAGGGATGGAAGTCGTTCCATCGTCCTCGCCGCCACCTTGGCGCGCGCCGACCATTTTCCGTAAGTACGGGATCAAATGGTCGTTTTCCGTTCGAGTGTCCGGGTTCTGCCATTGGCTTACAGCAGAGTGACGATTCGAACAGATCTCGGGGGTGGTGATTGACCGGGGCGAGCAGAAAATATGCTCAAATTGGCCCTCCTACCCCCAGGATCCGTTCGGATCCTTTGTCTCGATGCTAATATACTAATTGATACGAATATGACTAATCCGATACGAATTCGTAACGTTATTCGTTATATTCGTATCAATTAGTATATTAGCATCGAGCCGCCGGCCCTCAGGCCGGCCGTGTTCTACGATGATTAGCTTCTCGTTTGGAGGAGTAGTGATGATCTCGCAAGCGAGATCGTAAAGCGGTATTTCCAGTTGGGCCGAACCAGTCGAAACCGGTTCTCCCTACCTTCATACCAACGGTGCAGTGTTCCCTCCTGGGTACTGCAGACGCCCTCCTCCTCCAAACGAATGGCTAATCCCTTCGGGCTTTTGTCTCGATGCTAATATGCGAATCCTTACGAATATGACCAATCCGATACGAATTCGCATCGTCATTCGTTATATTCGTCCAATTCGTATATTGGCATCGAGCCGCTGGCCATCAGGCCAGCCAATCAGCGCTAACGCTGATAGCAAATTAAAGAGGCACGCTGCCCATAAGCAACTGCCTTTATGACTCTCCCTCTTGGATTGACCGCGCGTTTCTCCTCTAAAGAAGGCACGGGCTTTTGTCAGTTAACTCTCTCCTCAGAGAATTCAATAACAAACCACTATAGCACTTATCCGCGCTTTTGTCAAGCCCCAAAGCGCGTATTTAAGCCAAAAATGTTGTTTTTAGCCATTTTTAATAGATTCGCATCGTCATTCGCGATATTCGTCCAATTCGTATATTTGCATCGAGCCACCCGCCCAAAAGGCGGGTCGTATTCTCGCACAGCCCGCAAAGTTATTTTCTTTACGGACTCTGTTGAGAAGCGCGGGTTGGTGTCCATGTCCGCGCTCGGGTCGAGATGAGTGAACTGCCGGCTACTTCTTTCCGAGATGCTGGTAAAAGGAATAGCCGATCGGTGTAATAATGTAGAAAATGGTGTCGGTTCCTTTGCTTGCTTCGTCGTATAGTTTCTTGTCGGCTGCCTTGTTGATGATTGTGCCGTCGGCTCGTTTGTCTATGCCCAGGCAGCAAACATCTTTGGCGCAGCGGAGCGATGTGCGCTCGGACGATGGAAGTCGTGCAAAATACGGAAGAACGTCTTCCACCGGATAGCCCTTGTAATATGAGAGAAAGGCAACCGCCTGGCTTTCGCAAAACACTAAATCGTGCTTCTCGGCACATGGTTCTGCGCCCTCCGTCTTTTTGTCGATACTTGTCGCGGCTGATAGCGTTACGTCGACCGACGTGTGATTCGTGGCGGGCGAAAGACGACCGGTTCGAGAGAGGACCGTTAGAGCAATAACGGTTCCGATCAATGCTCCTAACAGTCCATGAAATACAAGAGGAATATATTTACGCATTTCCGTCCTCGCATTCTTTTACCCATTTCGCCGGGCGAGCGTTGGCCGTTTGTGGCCGGTTGTTGTGATGAACTTTCTTTTTCTTCCCAATGAAGTGCGCGGCCTCCTTTTTTGTCATTCCCTTGAAGAAGGGAATCCAATCTCGCTTGGTCGTTAGACCGCCCAATGTTGATTGGACCCCCGATGTGCGCTCGGGGGTGACGAAAGAGTCAGTGAACTTTATTGGAAAGGGGAGCAGACAAAAAACGAAGAGGCACACCCGCCTTTGGCGGGTTGCCTTTATGACTCTCCCTCATATATTGACCGCGCGTTTCTCCTCTAAAGAATGCGCGGGCTTTTGTCAGTTAACTCTCTCCCCAGAGAATTCAAGAACGTACTACTATAGCACGTTGTGGATAAAAAGTCAATGTTGCTAGGGGTTAGGGATTAGAGATTAGGGATTAGTGACGAAAAGTGTTTAAATTAAGCGGTTTTTTCTAACCCCTAACCCCTAACCCCTAATCCCTAACGCGGCGGTGTTGACAATTCTTCCGCCGCTTGATATGCTCCAAAACAGAATGAACACATAGCCACCCACGGCTAAACCCGGGTGGATTTTCGCGCTCTCGCTCGCTTTAATGCACCTCGCCTTCGGCGAAGGCACCAAGGCACGCGATCCGAAACATGCTTCATACCAATAAAGTGGAGAACCTACTGTAAGCCGCATCCCTGGGGAGGGGACGGTTTTTTTCGTTTTGTGCCGAGTGCGGCACTTGTCTCGATGCCAATATACGAATCCCTACGAATATAACGAATAACGTTACGAATTCGTATCGGATTGGTCAGATTCGTAGGGATTAGCATATTAGCATCGAGCCGACCGCCCGCAGGCGGTCAAGCAACTTAAAATAAAAAACGCGGACGCAAGCTTTCGGCTGAAATGTCTCGGTAAACGTCCACGATAAAACCTTATTCATTTTTACCGAGACCACACATGATCTTCAAACGCCAACCGGTTAAAGAAGCGGAGCGCCGCAATTTCGGTCTTACGACCGAAGCCATGCCGCTTCCGGACCTGATCGAGATCCAAAAGGACTCGTATCATTGGTTCCTCGAACAAGGAGTGCGCGAACTCTTTGACGAGATCAACCCCATCACCGACTTCATCGGCCGCGACCTTGAGCTCACTTTTAATGATTATTACTTGGACGAGCCCAAGTTCGATGAAAAGACCTCGATCGCGAAGAACATCAACTTTGAGGCGCCGCTTCGCGTTAAAGCTCGGCTCGTCAACAAGCGCACGGCTGATGAAAAGGAACAAGAAATTTACTTGGGCGACGTGCCGATCATGACCGACCGCGGCACCTTTGTCATTAACGGCATCGAGCGCGTCGTGGTTTCCCAGCTCGTCCGCTCTTCGGGCGTTTTCTTCACGCAAGAACTTTTCCGCGGCCGCCACTATTACGGCGCGAAAATTATTCCTAACCGTGGCGCGTGGTTGGAAATGGAGACCGATCAATCGAACGTCATTTGGGTGAAGATCGACCGTAAGCGCAAAGCGCCGGTCACCGCGCTCCTGCGCGCCTTCGGCATTGGCACGAACGAAGAAATAAAAAAACTTTTTGAGAAAGTCGATACACACCCGTCGATCAAATACATCGACGCCACTTTGGAAAAGGATCCTTCAACCTCGGAGGATGACGGCATGATCGAGGTCTACAAGCGCATTCGCCCGGGCGACCTCGCCACCGTCGACAATGCGCGCTCGCTCGTCTCTTCAATGTTCTGGAACACTTCGCGCTACGACCTCGGCAAGGTGGGACGCTACAAATTCGTTCAGCGTTTTGCGCTTCAGAATTACCCGGACAAGGACCTGGACGATCCGTCCAAGCGCGTCTTAACCAAAGCCGATCTCATCACCATTATTTCCGAGATCATCCGCTTGAACATCACCCAGGAAGAGGCCGACGACGTTGACCACCTTGGGAACCGCCGCGTCCGCGCCGTGGGCGAACTGGTGCAGAACCGCTTCCGCGTCGGGCTCGCGCGCATGGAGCGCATTGTAAAGGATCGCATGAGCACGATGGACATGAGCGTGCTGACCCCCGGCAAACTCGTGAACGCCCGCCCGGTTATCGGCGCCATTCGCGAGTTCTTCATGAGCTCTCAGCTGTCGCAATTCATGGATCAGACCAATCCGCTGGCCGAGCTCGAACACAAGCGGCGGCTTTCGGCCATGGGCCCTGGCGGACTTTCCCGCGAGCGCGCCGGCTTTGACGTGCGCGATGTGCACCCGACCCACTACGGCCGCATCTGCCCCATTGCCACTCCCGAAGGCCCCAACATCGGACTGGTCGGCCACTTGTCGTCGTTTGCGCGCGTCAATGAATACGGCTTTATCGAGACCCCGTACCGCAAAGTTATAAAGGACAAGAGCGGGCGGCCGTGGGTGAGCATGGAAACGGTTTACCTGAACGCCTTTGCCGAAGAAAAAGCCATCACCACCCCGGCCACCACGCCTACCGACAAAGACGGGCATTTCCTGACCGAAAAGATCGCCGTCCGCCGCTTTGGCGAGGCCGGCGTTGCCGATATTTCCGAGGTCGAGTACATGGATGTTTCATCGAAACAAATTATTTCGATCGCCACCTCGCTCATTCCTTTCTTGGAACATGACGACGGCAACCGCGCGCTCATGGGCACGAACATGCAGCGCCAAGCCGTGCCTTGCATCAAGCCGGATGCGCCGATCATCGGCACCGGCGTCGAGGCGCGCGCCGCCAAGGATTCGGGCCAGGTCATAGTCGCGCTCGCCGACGGCGAAGTTGTTTCGGTCGACGGCAAACATGTGGTCGTAAAAGAAGACGACGGCGGCATGCGCACTTATGACGTCAACAAATTCCAGCGCACCAACTCTTCGACCTGTCTTAACCAGCGCCCGACCGCGACGCGCGGCATGCGCGTGAAGCGCGGCGATGCGCTTGCCGACGGCGGCTCGGTGGACAAGGGCGAGCTCGCGCTCGGTCAAAATGTTTTAGTCGCCTTCCTTTCGTGGGACGGCTACAACTACGAAGACGCGGTTATTTTGAGCGAACGCATGGTGCAAGACGACCGCTTTACCTCCATCCACATCGAGAACTGGACCGTTGAGGTGCGCGACACCAAACTCGGGCCGGAACAGGTGACTTCCGACATTCCGAACGTCTCCGAAGAAAAGTTGAAGAACTTGGACGAGACCGGGGTGATCCGCATCGGCGCCGAGGTCACAAGCGGCGACATCCTCGTCGGCAAGATCACGCCCAAAGGCGAGACCGAACTTTCCGCGGAAGAAAAACTCTTGCGCGCCATCTTCGGCGAAAAAGCCCGCGACGTCCGCGACTCCTCGCTCTACTTGGAGCAGGGTACGCACGGCAAGGTCGTGGACATTAAAGTGTTTTCGCGCGACGCCGGCGACAAATTGCCGCCGGGCGTCATCCAGTCGATCCAAGTCGCCGTTGCCGACCTGCGCAAAATTCAAGTTGGCGACAAGGTCGCCGGCCGCCACGGCAATAAGGGCGTTGTTTCGCGCATCGTGCCGGTTCAGGACATGCCTTTCTTGGGCGACGGCACGCCGGCCGACGTCATTCTTTCCCCGCTGGGCGTTGTCTCCCGCATGAACCTCGGACAAATTTTGGAAACCCACTTGGGTCTTGC
>CAIQCM010000140.1 GCA_903870305.1 uncultured bacterium | reverse complement strand
CTCGTGAATATCGCAACTATGGTGATATTCCCACAGGATTGCCGCGTCGCTCGCGCGGCTCACTCCTCGCAATGACGGTTAAGATACTGTAGGATTTAACCATGCCTGGGAAACATTCAAAAACCGAGGTTTTTCTCATTGTCGATGCGCTGGCGCTGCTGCACCGCGCTTTTCATGCCGTGCCGCCCTTGCAAACCAAGGACGGCCGGGTGGTGAATGCGGTCTATGGGTTTGTTTCCATTCTGCTTAAGGCGATCAAGGATACGCATCCGGAATATGTCGCCGTGGCCTTTGACCGCAAGGAGCCAACCTTTCGGCATAAGGCCTTTGAGGCGTATAAGGCGCAGCGCGAGAAAAAGCCGGACGATCTTTACGAGCAAATTCCTATTGTCGAGGACTTGCTTAAGGTTTTGAAGATACCGACGCTTTCCAAGTCCGGATATGAGGCCGACGACATCATTGCCACGCTGTGTGACAAGACCAAGAGCTGTAAAAATTTGACGCGCGTCATTTTGACCGGCGACAAAGATACGTTTCAATTGATCGATGATACGACCTTTGTTTTAACGCCGGGGAAAGGGATCAAAGATACATTAATGTACGATCCGGCGGCGGTCACCGCACGCTTTAGTTTGACGCCAGAGCAGATGATCGACTACAAGGCGCTGCGCGGAGACCCTTCCGACAATATTCCCGGCGTGCGCGGGATCGGTGAGGTCGGCGCGGCGAAATTGCTTGGCGAGTTTGGCACGCTTGAAAATTTATATAAGCAGATCGAGAATGAAACGCCGCAAGTGGAAAAAATTCCGAAAAAGCAAAAAGAGAATTTGGTCGAATTTAAAAAAGACGCGCTTAAGGCCAAGGAGCTGGTCGCGCTGGTGCATGATGTGCCGGTTGAGTTTGATCTTGAGGCGGCGCATTTGGTCGAACCGGACCACCTCGCGCTTATTGCGGCGCTTGCGGAATTGGATTTTAAAAGTTTGCTGCCGCGAGTGGTGGAAGTTTTTCCGCGAGCGGCGGCCGTCGTCGGTTCGGTTGCCTCTGCTTCTTCTGTCACCCCCGAGCGCACATCGGGGGTCCAATCAACATCGGGCGGCCGGACGACCAAGCGAGATTGGATTCCCGCCCCGGATCGCGGTCCGGGGCATGCCTTTCCCATATTGACCGCGGGAATGACAAAAAATACTAAGAGTGCAAAGAAAGATTTTATTGTCATTGAAACCGACGAGGAAATGTCCTTGTTGGTCAAAGATTTAAAAGAACAAGAAAAAGTTGCGATCAGAACTTTTTTCACCGGACACTTCTTGGACGGAAAACTCGACACGATCACGCTATCTTGGGCCGATGCGGTTTATGTCGTGCCGGCGAGCAAAAAGAATTTGCAAAAACTGGAAAGCTGGCTGGCGTCTGACGAGACGAAAAAGATCTGCCATAACGCCAAGGCCGATATTGAGATCTTCGGCACGCTGTCGCTTCCGGTAGCGGGTATTGTTTTTGATACGATGCTTGCCTCTTATGTTTTAAATCCGGGCACGCGCAGTCATGATATTGAGGCGCTGACGTTTTCTGAATTGGCGCGCGAACTGCCGAAGGTACAGGCCTCGCTGCTGCCGATGCCCTCCGACAGTTATTCGCGCGATGCCGCCGAGGCACAAGCGGTTTGGGACCTCGCTCCAAAGCTCGAAGCCGCGCTAAAGAAAGAGAACCTCGCGCATATCCTCGACAAGTTTGAATTGCCGCTTGCGCCGGTGCTTGCGGGCATGGAACGGCATGGGATTGAATTGGATTCGAAGTTTTTGGAAAAGCTGAGCGTCAAACTGACGGCGCGGATCAATGAGCTCGAAATTGAGATAAAAAAATATGCTGGCGACGAGGTTAACGTCAGCTCGCCGAAACAGCTCGCCGAGGTGCTTTTCGAAAAGCTGAAGATACAAGAGAACGCGCGCGTCAGGAAGACCGCCGGCGGCTCGCGCTATTCAACCTCGGCCGATGAGCTGGAAAAACTGAAAGACGCCCACCCCATTGTGCCGCTTATTTTGGAGCATCGAGAATTATCGAAACTCGTGTCCACCTATGTCGACGCTTTGCCCAAACTCGTGCGGCACGATACCGGCCGCGTGCACACGACCTTTAACCAAACCGTAGCCGCGACCGGACGGCTTTCTTCGTCAGATCCGAACTTGCAGAACATTCCTATTAGAACCGAGCTTGGCCGCGAAATTAGAAAGGCCTTTATCGCCCCGCCGGGACGCGAGTTGGTCGTGGCCGATTATTCGCAAATTGAATTGCGCATTCTCGCACACCTGTCCGAAGACCCGGCGCTCTGCGAAGCGTTTAAAGAAGGGCAAGACATTCATACGCGCACCGCGAGCGAAGTATGGGGAATCCCCATCGACAAGGTCACTAAGACGCAGCGCTCGGCGGCCAAAGCGATTAACTTTGGTGTTGCCTACGGCATAGGCGCGAACGCGCTTTCGGAGAGCGCCGGCATCAGCCGCGACGAGGCGCGCGCTTTCATTGATAAATATTTCCTGACCTTTGCCAAGGTCGGCGAATACTTGGAAAACACCAAAGCGCTCGCCTACTCCCAAGGATACATCGAAACATTGTTTGGTCGCCGCCGCTATTTGCCGGAATTAAAATCGCAGATCCCCTACCTCCGCGCCGCCGGCGAACGCATGGCCGTGAACGCGCCCATCCAAGGGACCAACGCCGACGCGATCAAGCTCGCGATGATCGAACTGCACAAGTTCGTCGCCGAACGCTGGGGACTGCAGTCAGACGCCGACGTTAAAATGCTTTTGCAAGTCCACGACGAATTGGTTTTTGAAGTTAAGCGCGGACTGGGGGTAGAGATCGCCAAACTTTTGAAAGAAAAAATGACCGACGCGATCAAACTCCGCGTCCCGGTCAAGGTCGATGTGCGCGTTGGGAGAAGCTGGGGAGAGTTGGAGAATGTTGAGGAAGAACATGACGGGCCGAATATCTAATATCTAATTTCTAATGTCTAATCCGCCGACAACGGCGGATTTTTTGTGGCTTTAAAAGTTAAGAAATCACTTTTTATAGTGCGAAAGCGGATGGGTACCGCCTTGACACATGGGAGATATTATGATAATAAATAATGCTCTGGAAATTCAGAAAAAAGGAGATAGAACAATGGCAAAGTCCGCAAGGCCCGTCACCCAAGATCATCGTCCGAAGAAAAAACACATCGTGGAGTACATGGTCGCCGCGACCATCGGAGAGTACCAGCTCCTTTGGGAAAAGTATCACGAGCGGTTGGATTCATGGGAACGCGTTGTCGTCGTCGACGGCAAATTGCTGCCGTCGCAAGAGACCGTCGGCAAAGTGGCGAGACATCCCGTCAATGTAGATTTCCGATGGGTTCGAATCAGCGGTCATTTGATCGGCTTCTACCACGCATGCAGTCGGGTCGTAGACCATGACATGGTGGAAAAATGGGTAGACCTATACCTCACTCCACCAAACGTTTCCGGCGAAGAAAAAGGACGCAGGACGGCTGATTTTGGCCATGCCCTCGCCGATCTGCACATTGAGCTCAAGCCAGTAGTGTAGCGCCAGCTACTTTCATCGTGCGGATCCTCCGGGATCCGCTTTTTTATTTCGTGATTTGTCTTTTGGCGCGGGGAGGTTGGCGCGAACATCATTGCGTGTTAATCTCGCTTCTTAAGGAAAAAATGACCGACGCGATCAAACTGCGCGTGCCGGTCAAGGTTGATGTGCGTGTTGGGAGAAGCTGGGGAGAGTTGGAGAATGTTGAGGAAGAACATGATGAGACGAATATCTAATCCGGAAAACGGGACCGTAAAGCGGGTCTGATTTTTTTACTACAATCTTGTCCGCTATCGCGGGTAAGATTGTAGTAGAATTTTTCTAGCCAAAACATGGAAGCGTGGCCGACTGATTTTGAAAGCGATGTGCAAGTGTCTATTTTTTGCACGTTGAGCGGTCTGTGTCTGTAACGGGAATTGACAAAAATCATGAAAAGTTATAAGAACAAATTAGGTTGGAAAGGAAGGCACAATGAAAAAATTCGAAAAGGCGCCGACAGTGCTCAGGCCGGACGCGTTCATGGTTCTTGATCTCGTAATAGGTACGAGGCGTAGTGTAAGGGTGTACGGTTTGAGCTACGAGGCCAAAGAGGGTTTCATGGTTCACGCCCTGAGATTCGCTCTACGCGCTCCGAAAAAAGAAGGAGGCCCGCCGTATCTTAAACACGGCCTTGATGATCTTGGATCGGCGGATCTTCTCTTGATGAGAACGTTCCCGGATCAAGATTTCCTGTATGGTATCTGTTACCGACACCGAGGTGTTGACTGTGAGTATGGAATATGCTTGGTGCTCGATAAGAAAAAGGCATATGCCATCGCCCGCAAACAGCGGGCCAAGCACCACTAACGGCGAAACGTGTCGCGCGCGACCGTTCAAACCGGCGGATCCTTCGGGATCCGCTTTTCTTTTTGCTGGCTTTTGGCGCGGTCGATGCTTGACTTTTGGCTGAAGAGGGACTAACTTTCATTTGCCCGCAACTTAACAAAATGACAGGAGGCCGGAAATGATGCGAAAGTGCGATTGTTTAGCGTTATTGATGCTGACGGGAGCCATGACCGCGTGCTCGCCGAACGAAAACGAAACGGGTTCCCGCGGAAGCGGCGGGACGGTGATCTCGTCGATTCCCTCCTACGGTACCGGCGGTACCGGCGGTACCGGCGGTACCGGCGAGGCATCCTCGACAGCCGTCGCCGGTTCGGGGGGCGCGGCCGGGTCGTCGTCGGTCTCGGATCCGACCGATAGCTATATGGCCAAGCGGATCGCTGTCGCGGCGAAGGCGGCCGTGGCGTTTCTGTGGAACCGCGATATGAATTCGCTGTTGCAAACATCCTTCTCGGTCAACGATATCTGTCTACTCACCGGTAGCTACAGCGCGACAGGGACGCGGAGTCTGCTGAGCGCCAATTGCACCGGTACGACGAGCACGAATATTGATTTCACGATGGGTCTTTGCGAGCATCAGGCGTACGCCGCAGACGAGTCGGTCATCTTTAGCGGCGAGTTGCACGACCAATGGGCGGCTACCTATGCCGGCAGTTGTTCCGCGGCGCAGGCGACGGACGAAACGATTACCGCCACCGGAATGACTGTGACCTTTAAGCGTGCTTCGACGGGGTTCCAGAAGACCTTCGCCTCGTGTGCGATTGAGCTGAACTTCAGCGACAACAAAACGAGTCCCCCCGCGACAATGTCGGGTCGCGTCTGCGACATTTCGGTTACGGTAACCTATTCAAGCTGAGTCCTCGGAAACGAAAAGACGCTGCGCTGTCCCCCTCTCGCGGGACAGCGTTTTTTGTTTGCTTTTTGGCGCAGGCACATGTAAGATAACGCAAAACAAAATTCAACAAAGTTCAAACAAAAAAGGAAGGACAAGATGAAAAAAATCGTTGTTTTGGATCTGGACGGGACGGTGTGGCGTTCGGTGGCTTGGTCGATCGATCTGTTCCTTAAGAAGCTTGCGCAGCACGGCGTTGCCATAACGCCGGCATTGCGCCAGGCGGTCGCGGAAAAATGGGGAATTCATTTTTCCGAACTGCGGGATGAATTTTTTCCTCAGCTCGCGAACGAGACGGTCTACGGCATTTATGACTCGTTGCGGCCGATCGTCGAAATTGTTCCTTTTTGCGGCGCTAGTCATGCGCTCGCAACCATGCGTTCGCGCGGCGTCGATCTCTACGCCCTTACTTCGAGGCCGCGCTTGCATACGCGGCAGCTGTTGAACGGGTTTGGCCTGATGCGATACTTCGCGCGCATTCTTTGCATCGAGGATGTCGGCTGGGAGAACGCCAAGCCGTCATCGCACGGGCTTGAATTGATCCTTGGGCCGCTTGAAAGGATACTTGGTCTTTCGCGCAACGATGCGGTCTATGTAGGCGACGGTCTTATCGCCGATCGATTGT
>CAIQCM010000139.1 GCA_903870305.1 uncultured bacterium | reverse complement strand
TGAGGGAGATTCGGTGATCACGCCGGTCCTCAAGGTTTTCCAAAGGAGTCGAAACATTGCAAGAATCAACTATAGCGCAAACCGTTTTCCCGCGCAAAGCGGCGTCGTTCTGAAAAATTTATTCGTAATGCAGCGCCTCGATCGGGTTTTTGCGCGCGGCCTTTTGCGCCGGGTAAATTCCGAAGACAAGGCCGATCCCGGAGGAGACGGCGACCGCGAGCAGGATCGACGAAAGGGGCATGGAAAAACCCCAGACGATCCCCCCGAATTTATTAACGACAATATAAGCAAGATAGCTGGCGGCGGCGCCGAGCGCTATTCCCATCGCTCCGCCGAAGAAGGTCAGGATCACCGACTCGCACAAAAATTGCAAAAGAATGTCGTTGTTCTCCGCGCCGACGGCCTTGCGCAAGCCGATCTCCTTGGTGCGTTCGATCACCGAAACAAGCATGATGTTCATGATGCCGATCCCGCCGACGACGAGTGAGATGGCGGCGATCGAGGTAAGGAAAATGGAGAGGATCGCCGTGATGTTGCCGAGTAACGACAACAGGTCGTCTTGGGTGCTGATCTGGAAATCGGCCTTGTTCGGATCGGTGATCCCGTGGTCGGTCAAAAGAACATTCGTGATCCGGCTTTTGACAAAATTTATATCGTAGCGATCGTTGTATTTGACGATGAAAGCTGAATAGTAATCAATGCCTTGGAGCTGCTTGGCCGCGACCGAGGACGGCATGATGACAGCGTCCCCCAAGTCCCCCGAAAAAAGCGAGCCCTTGCTTGAAGACAAGATCCCGATCACCTGGAACGGCAAATTTTTGATGCGGATGCTTTTGCCGATCGGGTCAGCCCCGCCAAAAAGATTTTTTGCGACATTCGTGCCGATGAGCGCCACATGGTTCAACGAATCAATGTCATTCTGATCAAACCAAACGCCGCGCGAGGTCGTAATATTGACCGCGGAAATAAAATCCTCGTTCACGCCGATATAAGTAATGGCGGTGTCGTTGTTGCCGTAGACGGCGCGGGAAATGCCGCGCACTTCCGCCGCCACCTCGGCAATCGCCGGTTCGCGCTTAAGCGCGGCAATGTCGTTGTCCCTGAGCGTCTTAATGATGACGCCGAGAACCGCCGACGGCGGCTGGAACTTGGAGCTCGACGAACTTGCGGTCGGATTGATGATGACCAAATTGCTGCCGATCCCTTTGACTTGATCCAAAATATAATTCTGAGCGGACTGGCCCAGCGACATGAGCAAAATGACCGAGGAGATGCCGATGATAATGCCGAGCATCGTAAGAAACGAGCGCATGCGCGCGCGGACCAAACCCCTCCATGAAATTTTTAGAGCGTCAGTGATGCGCATATTATTTGAAAAATTGACCGGCCCCGTCGCGGCGTTTTGCGACAACCGTATCGGACTCCAACTTGCCGTCCTTTAGACGCAAGATGCGGTCGGAGAATTCGGCGGTGTAGGTTTCGTGAGTGACTAGCACGATCGTGCGGCCGGCGCGATGAAGATCCGAAAGGATCTGCATGACCTGCGCGCCGGAGACCGAGTCGAGGTTCCCGGTTGGTTCATCGGCGAAAATAACGCCCGGCGAATTGACAAGCGCGCGCGCGATCGCCACGCGCTGTTTTTGCCCGCCCGAGAGCGAACCGGCCTCGGAGCCGATCTTATCGGCCAAGCCCACCGAAGTAATGGCTTTTTCCACCAACTCTTTTCTTTTGGCGACGGCAATGCCCGCCTCATAGAGAAGCGGCATTTCCACATTGTCA
>CAIQCM010000138.1 GCA_903870305.1 uncultured bacterium | reverse complement strand
GCGGCATTGCTTTGATCTCAAGCATAGCTCTCGCCGCGAATTACGTTATTGAAAACCGCGAGACGTTGAATCGCGCCTATGCCGTGCAGGCGCGTTCATCGGCATATTCGTGCGCCAATATCGCCATGTTGCGTTTAAAGAAGAATAGAAGCTATACTGGTAATGAGAACATCACTGTGGATAAAGTCGTTTGCACCATTGAAACGGTCGTTTCTAACGCCAACGCCCGAACCGTGTACGCCAAATCCACCGTTAACAACTACTCCAGCCGCATCCAGATACAGATCGACGATGTTGATCAGCTCTACGTAAGTTCGTGGACGGAAGTACCGCCTACATAAATAATTTCCAATAATTAAACTAATAAGAATTGTTCATTAATCATATGAAACAAAAAAGGGGATTCACCCTTATCGAAATCTTGATCGTTATCGGACTCATCGCCGTTTTGGCGGGCGTGCTCATCGTCGCCCTTAATCCGGCCCGCCAGTTTGCGCAAGCCAGGAACGCTCAGCGCTGGAACAATATCGACACCATCATGGGCGCGGTCATCTCCAACCTCACCGACAACCGTGGCACCTTCACCTGCGCCGGTGCCGGCGCTCTCCCGGCCACCGCAAAAACCATGGCCGATGCCACTTCCTTGCCCGCCGGTTACAATATCGGGCCTTGCCTGTCTCCTACCTACGCCGTTTCCGTACCGTTCGATCCGTCCGCCACCGGCGCGCACTGGACCAGCGCAACCGATTATAATCTTGGCTACACCATTTTCCAAGACGCCACCACCGGCCGCATCACGATCGCCGCTCCCGGCGCCGAACTCTCAGTGCCCATCAGCATGATCCGCTAAAAAAACGCCGCCTCACATTGCGTCTTAAGCCGCACAAAGGTCGATCTAGCGGACAAGGCGCCGGCACGAACGTAATAATTAATAATTAAGTTCATTATTCAATAATCAATATGCAACACAAAAAGGGATTCACCCTTATCGAAATCTTGATCGTTATCGGGCTTATCGCCGTTTTGGCCGGCGTCCTCATCGTCGCCCTTAACCCGGCTCGCCAGTTCTCGCAAGCCCGTAACGCCCAGCGCTGGAACAACATCGACACCATCATCAGCTCGATCATTGCGAACACGACCGACAACAAAGGCACCTTTACCTGCGTCGCCGGCGCCATTCCTTCGACCCCCGCGACCGGCGTCGATATGGAAAAGACCGGCGGGTACGATATCGGTTCTTGTTTGGTTCCGACCTTCGCCGCTTCGCTCCCTGTTGATCCGTCTGCTGTCGGCGCACACTGGAAAGATGCGACCGATTATGACAGCGGTTACAATGTATACCGCGATGCCACTTCCGGCCGCATCACCGTTTCCGCTCCCGGCGCCGAACTTGGAGAGACGATCAGCATGACGCGCTAAACTTCAGCTTCCAGCCAAAAACTCTCTCCGCCTGAAAGGCCGGGGGAGTTTTTGTTTTATGAACAATGAACGATGAACAATGAACAAAACTTATCGACTTCGGCGAAGCTGGGATCGTTCATAGTTTATCGTTCATAGTTCATTGAAACGTTGACACAACTGCAAATTCCGCATAAAGTGTGGAATATGAACGTTACCGAACTCGCTCGCAAGCTGCGCACCAACCCAAGCGAACTTTTTACCGTGCTCCCGGAGCATGGTATTGATATTGGCAAACGCGCGATCAAGATCGACGACCGGACCGCCGCTTATGTGGTCCGCGAATGGTCGCGCTGGAAGCAGGCGCGCGAACGCACCGCCAAGGCGACGCGCGAAAAGTCGGAAATAGAAAAAGCTGTTGCCGCCTCAGGCGGAGCGATCAAACTGCCAAAGGTGGTCAATGTTCGCGATTTCGCCGGCCGCGTCAACCTTCCCATCACCCGCATTATCGGCGAACTTATGAAGAACGGGATCCTTGCCTCGATGAACGAGCGCATCGACTTTGAAACGGCTTCGATCATTGCCGAGGATCTTGGTTTTAAGATTGAGCCCGAGTCCGAGACCGTGGCGGTTGAAAGCGGCAGCCAGAACATGGAAGAAAAACTCTCCGCCCTCCTCGCCGAAGGCGAGAGTGGCGCCGTGCTCGCCGAACGCCCGCCGGTCGTCGTTGTCATGGGCCACGTTGACCATGGCAAGACCAAACTCTTGGACGCCATTCGCGCCACCAATGTGATGGCTGGGGAAGCTGGCGGCATTACCCAACATATCGGCGCTTACCAGGTGGAGAAGCGGGGCCGCAAAATAACTTTCATCGATACGCCCGGGCACGAGGCCTTCATGACCATGCGTTCGCGCGGCGCGCGTATTGCTGACGTTGCTATTTTGGTAGTAGCCGCCGACGACGGCGTCCAGCCGCAAACGCTGGAGGCCCTTGGAATAATCGAGGCCGCCAAGATCCCCTTTGTTGTGGCCGTTAACAAGATCGATAAATCCGACGCTGATATTGAAAAAGTGAAACGCCAGTTGGCCGAGCGCAATGTGCAGGCCGAGGATTGGGGCGGAAAAGTTCCGTTCGTGCCGGTTTCCGCCAAAGATGGCAAGAATATTGACGCGCTTTTGGAAATGATCTTGCTCGTCGCCGATCTTAATAAGGATAAATTGATGGCGAATCCGACGCGGCGCGCGGTTGCGACCGTTGTCGAGGCGCACGTCGACAAGAATGAAGGGCCGGTCGCGACTATTCTAATTGCCGGCGGCACGATGCGCGTGAACGATCTTTTGGCGATCGACAAAACGCTATACGGCCGCGTCAGGGCCATGCGCGACTGGAACGGTAAATTGGTGAAAGAAGCGGTGCCGGGCATGCCGGTAAAACTCATCGGGCTAAAAGCCGCGCCAACGGTTGGCGATGTTATTTCCGTTCCCGCCGACGCCAAGGGACTGGAGCGCGACATTAAAGAAGCGTCGCGTTCCAACTTTAAGACCGTCACTTCCGCAGGAAGCCAAACCGGAGAAACCAAGGCCGATAAAAAGAACGTCAAAATAGTATTGAAGACCGACGTGCTCGGTTCGTTGGAAGCGCTTGTTGGATCGTTTGAAAAATTCCAGCACCCCGAGGTGGGGGTTGAGGTCGTCGCCCGCGGCTTGGGGAACGTGACCGATGCCGACATCTTGCGCGCCGAGGCCTCGGGCGCTCGCGTTTATGGTTTCAATGTGTTGGTGCCGACGGCCGTCAACAATTTGGCGCGCGAAAAGAAAGTGCAAATAAAGACCGCTAAGGTCATTTACGATATTCTTGACGATGTGAAAGCCGCGCTTCAAGAGCTTCTGCCCGAAGAGATCATTCGCACCGAGCTTGGCCAAGCCAACATCCTCGCCATTTTCCGCACCGAAAAGAACGCCATGATCGTGGGCGGAGTGGTCACCGACGGCCACGCCGAACTTGGCGCCACCGTTGCGGTTTGGCGCGGCGAAGAAGAGCTTGAATCCGGCGAGGTCATTGATCTTCAGAGCAATAAAACCGCCGTTAAAGAAGTCAGAGCCGGTTCCGAATTCGGCACTAAGATAAAAATCAAGCCGGTGCTTGCCATTGGCGACAAGCTTATTTTCTGGCACGTGGAGAAGAAGGAGAGAAAAATACAATTTTCCTGAATATCTAATACCTAATATCTAATGTCTAATGACGGTCGTCGTCGGATTAGATATTAGACATTAGAAATTAGATATTTAAACATGAACAATATGTCAGAAATAACACTGACCGATAACAACTTCGAACAAGAAGTAGTTGAAGCATCAAAAACCATGCCCGTCCTAACCGACTTTTGGGCTTCGTGGTGCCCGCCTTGCCGCGCGATGAGTCCGATCATTGAGGAATTGGCCAAAGAATACGATGGCAAGATCAAGGTTGGGAAATATAACGTTGAAGAAGGTACGGTCGTCGCCGAAAAACTGGGCGTGCAGTCCATTCCCGCCTTCTTTATCTATAAGAATGGCGTTGTCATCGACAGCTGGGTCGGCGCAATGAGCAAAGAAGAAGTCGCGAAGAAGATCGAGAAAGCGCTTCTTTAAAATATCTAATATCTAACAACTAATATCTAATCCGTTTACAACCCCTCTCCTTATTAAGGAGAGGGTAGGGTGAGGTCGGCGTCGGATTAGACATTAGATATTAGACATTAGATATTCATTGAGTAGCTGCGATTTTCTAAAAGAAAATATCAAATCACCAATGTTGATACTATGGAGCAATTGATTATAATCGGTTCCGGTCCGGCCGGCTACACGGCGGCGATCTATGCGGCGCGCGCCGAACTTAAGCCGCTCATGTTTTGTGGCGACGAAGTCGGCGGACAGCTTATCACCACTACCGAGGTTGAGAATTTCCCCGGTTTTCCCGACGGCATCTTGGGCCCCGACCTCATGGCCGCCATGCGCAAGCAGGCGGAAAAGTTTGGCACGCGCGTGGTCGAGAAAAAGGTGACAGCCGTCGATTTTAAGTCATCGCCAAAGAAAGTGACGGTTGGCGATGAGGTGTTTGAAGCCAAGTCGATCATTGTCGCGACCGGCGCTTCGGCGCGTCGCCTTAACTTGCCCGGCGAAGCGAAATATTACGGCAAGGGCCTTTCGGCGTGCGCGACCTGCGACGGTTTCTTTTTTAAGAACAAGAACCTGTTCGTGGTTGGCGGCGGCGATGCGGCTTTGGAAGAAGCGATTTTCCTCACCAAGTTTGCCTCCGAAGTGACGGTCTTGGTTCGCACTGATGTTTTACGCGCCTCGAAGATAATGCAAGAACGCGCCGAAGCAAATCCAAAGATCAAATTCATGTTTAACGCGAGCATTGTCGGTTATGTCGGGGACGATAAGATCGTTGGCGCGCGAGTGAAGAACAACGCCACTAATGAGGAAAAAGACATTCCGATCGACGGCATCTTCATCGCCATCGGTCACGATCCGAACACGAAAATTTTCGAAGGCCAACTCGCGCTGGAAAAGAATTACATCAAACCGGTCGGTTTTGTCGGAACGGAGATCCCCGGCGTATATGTCGCCGGCGACGTCGCCGATTGGCGCTATCGCCAAGCCATTTCCGCCGCCGGCACCGGCTGCATGGCCGCGCTTGAAGCGGAAAAGTTTTTGGCTGGGAACGAATGATGAACGATGGACAATGAACAAATCTTGGCCGAGTTTTGTCTCGGCCAATTTGTATATTGCGGATTTAACGGCAACGCGATAACCTGTGTTTCTATGAATACTTTCGAAAATGCCATTGAACAATTAACGAGCGCCGCCGCGGTGATCAAACTTGATCCGCGCGTTTTGGCGCGGTTGAGTCGGCCGGATGAGATCTTTGAATTCAAGATACCGCTTATCATGGACGATGGCGCAACCCGCGAATTCGAGGCCAACCGGGTGCAGTGGAACAATGCGCGCGGGCCGTACAAGGGCGGCATTCGTTTTCATCCGCAGGTCGACCTTGATGAGGTCAAGGCGCTGGCGCTTTGGATGACGATGAAAACCGCGGTCGTCGGTATTCCTTTTGGCGGCGGCAAGGGCGGCGTGGCCGTGGATCCGAAAAAACTTTCGCCCGCGGAACTCGAAGCGCTTTCGCGCGGCTATGTGCGGCAGCTATACCCGGCGATAGGGGAAACGCGTGACATTCCCGCCCCCGACGTCGGCACCGGCGGACGCGAAATGGCGTGGATGGTTGATGAAATATCAAAACTCTCAAAAGAAAATACTTTTGGCGCTTTCACGGGAAAGCCGCTCGCGCTCTACGGCTCGGAAGGGCGTGGGGCTGCGACCGG
>CAIQCM010000137.1 GCA_903870305.1 uncultured bacterium | reverse complement strand
CCGATCGGTTCTTAAATTACGATACTGAAATTTGGATATATCGTAATACAACGCTCGCGATCAGCTGGCGGCAGGAAATAGCTACCGAAATTAGGAATGCCGACATGACCGGTTTTTTCCGCGACATGTTCGACCTCATGAAAATGGCCGGCCGCAAAATCGATCACAATAAATTTATGAAAGATCTGGCGGCGGGATTGAAAGCGGCACCTGTTGTTAAATAAAGTAATTCTCGACGGCGTTCGCTTCGGCTCACTTGCTCGAATAATATTCTTCGAGCGGAGCGATAGCGCAGTCGAGAAGTTCCTAAGTGTTAACGTCGCGTCGATGCGCTATAATGAATTCATATGAACTCCGAAATTCGCAAGGATTACCTTCAGGACAAATACGCCCTTATTTCGCCGCGGCGGGGGAAACGGCCGGGGGACGAGGTCTCTTGTCCTTTTTGCCCGCAGGGTCTTAGCACCCAGCTGGTCGTAAAAACTTACGGCAAACCGTGGAAGATCGCGGTCTTGAAGAACAAGTACCCGGCCTTCACGACCCAAAAAGGCGGCGTTTACGGGCGGCAAGAGATCATCGTGGAAACGCCGGATCATAAAAAGCGACTCTATGAATTGCCGGTTTCGGAGATCGCCGAGGCGATAAAGGTTTATGCCGACCGCGTCCGCGAGATGAAAAAGGATAAGCGCATCAAATACATCGAGGTCTTTAACAATTCCGGCGCCTCGGCCGGCGCGTCAAAGACGCACGAGCATTCGCAAGTGATCGGCATGAATTTTGTTTCGCCGTACCTTCAAGACAAAACGGAAAAAGAACATCGTTACCAAGGCACGACCGGCCGATGCGTTTATTGCGACATTATTAAGAAAGAAGAAAAAGGACTGCGCAAAATATTTTCCGACAAGAATATTTTTGTCTTCGCGCCGTACGCTTCGCAATACGCTTACGAGGCGCGTATTTTTCCGCGCCGCCATCTCGACAATATCGCCGATCTCACCGCCGACGAGCGCGCTTCGACCGCTTTTGCGCTTAAGAAAATTTTGTCCGCGGTCGCCAAGCTCAAAGTACCGTATAATTTTTACATGCATGATCGCACCACCGACGCCGACCAGCATTGTTACATCAAAATAACGCCGCGCGGCGCCGCGCTCGCCGCCGTCGAGCTCGGCACCGGACTCATCATCAACCCCGTCGCGCCGGAAGCGGCCGCGAAGTATTATCGGAAAAATTTTTAGCGCAACGCGCGCCATATGCTTGGTGCGCCACCGGTTATATCGTCGTCCCGAACCGGGTGAGAGACCTCAAAGTTTCTTGCAAAATCGAAGTTTGGGATTCCTCCGCCTCGCTTCGGCTCGGGTCGGAATGACGACAAAATGTCGTTGACTATCAATTTTATAAACTGGTGTATTGCTAGATTAATGTTGTCAGCTTAAAAATTCCGATGGAAAACTACGGCGTTGGAAAAATGCCTGGGTATAAGCCCTTGGCGTCCCGCTCGCGGGCTTCATTGAGGAGTCGTTTAAAATACGGGTCGCTTCCGGAAAGACGAACAATTTGCGCGCCGGACAAGTATTTTGGATCAACGTAACGGAACTTCCGGAAGACCGGTTGATCGGCTTTGGGTAAGGATGATAAATCGGTCTTTTCCAAAATTTTTAAAACGTCGGAATATTTTTTTCCCTTTATATCGAGAAGCTTGCCAATCACTTGTTCTTCATCGCCGTCAAAATCGGCGAGAGTGAGGTCGCCGGCGGCAATGGCTTGTCGGAACAGGTCGGCCAGGACGCCATAACGCGTTCCGGCTTCGTATCCGCCCCAACATTCCTCTTGCAATTTTAAGTAGGCGCGGGCAAAGTCGTCGGCCGCGTCATGATCGGCAAAAATAATTTCCCCATTTCGCACGATTAGCCGGTCGGCGTATTGCCGAGCCGCGTTTTCCGGCATTTGCCGCAGCGAATAATCAAGGCGGTCGACGCACAGGTCGGGGATCTCCCGTTCCAATAAACCGAAAGCATGATAATCGGCCATGGCTTCGGGTGTTAAGCCGTATTGGGCGAGGACGCCGGAAATTTCCGGTCGCTTTAACACCGATAAGTGGATGTTATCCTGATAGTTTTCTTTTCGGAGGTCGCCTTTGACTACCCAGTCGATGAGATGCGAAAAAGCGGTGTGGGAAATGTCGTGAATCAAACCGGCGATCTGTTCGTCGGGCGCGGCCCTCAGCTTTTTGAGGAGCAGGTAAACGCCGAGGCAGTGCTCGGCGCGCGAACACCACGGGTAGGCGGCGTAATATTTATGCGGCAAGCCATATTGGCTGACGCGGCGCAGCCGGTCAAAAGCTTTGGTCCCAATGAGCGCCAGCGCTAACGGGTCGGTGATCTCCAGTTGGCCGTAAATTTTGTCGGTGATCAGCATGGCAGTATCTTAGCACTTTTATATAAGCAAAAACACCGCACAATATGCGATGTTTTTGTCTCGTGTCCAATGAGCGGGTGGGGAGAATCGAACTCCCGCAACCAGCTTGGAAAGCTGGAGTTCTACCATTGAACTACACCCGCTCGCTGAACGCGATGGCCGCTTTGGGCGGCCTTGTCTCGATGCTAATATGCGAATGTCTACGAATCTGACTAATGACGTTACGAATTCGTATCGGATTAGTTATATTCGTAGGGATTAGTATATTAGCATCGAGTCAATGAGTCAATCGCGTCGAGTATCTTAAAGTTTTGACAATGGTACTAAGTAAGTCGATCAGCTACAGCTGACGCGGCGCAGGACTGCGGCTTGATCATTACGGCAAAGCCGTTCCCTCGCACATAGCCGGTGATCTCCTGGATAAGCGACTTGGTCGGTCCGTTCTCGCCAATGTCCACGTGGATCTCGATGTTATGACTTTCGACCTCGCGCTCGGCCAATTCTTCGACGATCGACTTGGCAACCGAAATGGAAAAGATCGCTTCCTGCCAAATGCGTTCGCGCAAGGTATTGAAACGCGGCTTTCCCATTTCCGACCAATAGTATCGCGCGCCGGCTCCGTGCCGGTGCAGAACGATCGCCGTGATGAAATGCGTCGAGGTGTTCATTTCCGAGTCAGACCCAACCATGAGCGAATAACCGTTCGACGAATCATCCGAGACAAAATCAACAATGCCGTCGATCATCTGGTCAAAGGTCAGTGCGCCGTGGGTTGGGGAGTTAAATGTCATCATAGCCGTGCGCGGCTTTGTCTCGATGCTAATATGCGAATCCCTACGAATATAACGAATAACATTACGAATACGCCATCAATCGGTTGTCTATACCGCTCTTTATCGGGGTGGCGAGACTCGAACTCGCAGCCTCTTGCTCCCAAAGCAAGCGCGCTAGCCAACTGCGCTACTCCCCGATTAAATGTGCTGCAAGGCGGTTAGTATAACACGTTAAAGCATTGAAATCAAAAATATCCGAGCTATAATACCTATCTATGAAAAAATATAAAGTATTATTTATCGTCAAGAT
>CAIQCM010000136.1 GCA_903870305.1 uncultured bacterium | reverse complement strand
GGATGTTCGACACCGTCGTGCCGGTGACCTTCTTGGAACGCATGACGCAATTCAAGGACAAGTCCGAACGCGCCAAAACAGTTAACGCCGGACTTTTGAATTATCCCGTCTTGCAGGCGGCGGACATTTTGATCTACGGCGGCGACCGCGTACCGGTGGGCGAAGACCAGGTCCAGCATGTCGAACTGACGCGCGATGTCGCCCGTTTCTGGAACAACCGCTTTGGCGAAACCTTCACCGAACCCAAGCCCCTTCTTACCAAATCGGCGCGGGTGATGGCACTGAACTTCCCGGAACGAAAAATGTCCAAGTCGATCCCTGGCTCGGCGATATTTTTGGCCGACTCCCCCGACGAGATCCGCGCCAAAGTGCGAAAAGCCGTGACCGCGAGCGTGGCCGAAGACATGATGCCGCCGGGGGTCGCCAACCTCTTTGAGCTCTTTGCCGAATTCGGCCCGGGCGAAGAAGTTGAAAATTTCCGAAAGCAATACGGTGATCGTTCGATTCGCTACTCCGAACTCAAAGATGCCGTGGCCGACCATATCATCGCCTACTTCGCCCCCTTCCGCGCCCGCCGCGAAGAACTGTTGAAACACCCTAACGAGATCGAGAAGGTATTTAAGCAAGGCGCCAAGCGCGCCCGCGCCAAAGCGCAAGAGACAATGCAGATCGTTAGAAAGAAAATTGGGTTTTAAAACCAAGAGACCTCGCACAGTACGGGGTCTTTTTTTGTCATTCCCGCGAAGGCGGGAATCCAATCATCACTTGGTCGTTCGTCCATCCACCCAATATGGATTAGGTCCCCGACGCCGCTCGGGGACGACGATAAAAAAAGCCCTACCATCCCGAATGGGACGATAGGGCAAACGAAAAGTGCCGAGAACTTGAGATTAGAGCGCCTCGTACTCCCGACGTGAAGCGGAACCGAAGCGCGAACAGGCCAAGCCATTCATGGACCAGCTCAACTTCGCCTGACCATCCTCGATCCCCAAGCACGCGTAGCCAACGCGACTCCCGCGATAGAATGAACCCGGAAGGTCCATGGCATGGCCGCCCGGACCATGTTTCAGATCAGTGACCACTGCAGAATCCTGCAGATAGGTGCAAATGCCTTGGAGCGCGGTAAGACCAAGCTCGTCCTTGACGAACGATTCGTGACATTCGCTCGGTCGCCGGTTGCGATTCTTACGACCGTCTTGGATGCGGATCCAGGACGGGCATGACGCATCAGCATGGCGCGCGTCATACGGCACGAATGTTTGGTCGTCGCCGGCAAAGCCAATGTTGCCAACCTTACAGAGCTCAGCCAATCCAATTCGCGGTTCCACAAGCACAAGATACGGGAACCTCTGGTCGCCGGCGCGCAGTGCGACGGGAACTCCGGGAATAGCGTCAAGGAATTCCTTGAACGACTTCTTGCCGAGCACGCGCCCGACGCCCATGTCCCAATAGCGCTTGGCCTGGATGATGCGCAGATCGTCCGCAGATCCGACCACGCCGCCAGAGGTAACGCGCAGAATAAGTTCCTGCACCTCCTCGCCGATGCCGTGGCCTTCGGAGTCGATCTCTAGGAGTCGTTTTACCTGACCTGTCGTGATGTGCTTGGACATGTTTCCCTTCCTTGGTACGCCGCCACGGTAGCCGATTGGCCAACGCGTCGGTCACCCTTTGGAAAGAACCGTGCGGATCCGCCGCACGCGGTTTGCGACCGTATATCGGGAAAATCCCGATTCACGGACAACGGCGTAATATAGTACAAACTGAAACGAAAGTCAATGACCCGCGCCCGCGCCAAGGCGCAAGAAACGATGCAGATTGTGCGGAAGAAAATTGGATTTTAAAAAAAAGACCTCGCCATTGCGAGGTCTTTTTTCATAAAACAAAACCTCCGTCGCTACGTCGCTTAATTATGTGGGTAGTGTACGAACCTTTTGGCAGAAATGTCCAAAGGTGATAATACCTTGTCCCATTCTGATCAGAATAGGTAATTTTGGCGACGATATCATTCATTTTTATTTCCAGTAAAAGAAAATCAACCCCGGGAATATATTTAACAAAATTTCCGATTATTTTTTCCTTTAGAGTCTTGATATCCGTTGTGGTATGGATAAATGGACTATTTTTTCCCCATTTAACTCTGTTACGGCAATCATAATTCCCATTCTTATCAATAAATGTATCATAAAGATCCGCTGGCACTAAATGATACAATGTTTGCGGCACCACAGAAACATCACTAACTATTTTTTCAGTATTAATATCCATAAAGGTTAATTAATTTATGTATGAAAGAGGGGTGATGGTATCGGCACCACCACCCCAAGAAGATCGCAACGAGTGACAGCGGATGTCAATCGTCGCAATTTCCCAATCGACCACTAACAATCAAGAGTCCTTTGGGGCGCTTTAGTTTGCGAACGATCATGATACACCTCCTTTCTACCGATTTTCTACTCAGATTCCTTATCTAGCAAATCGTAAGCAAAGACCAACATTTCTTTAACCAGCGCACACCGATACGGATCTACCTTACCAGAATCCCCTGTCGTATGGAAGTTCCTTACCGGACAACCACCCCCACAAACCGAAGAAGCGAAACAGGAAACGCAAGCCGATTCCTCCTTTCGAATATTTACTAGACATGCGCGGCCGCGACTTTTAGTCGAATCAATCACCCCTCGTACCGGATCATATCCTCCAACCATGAACTCCGCTGCGACAGGATGGCACCTGTCCTGAACCTCGACGCATGTCGTCACCTGGCCGTCGTAGGTAATCGCAAAGCGATACTTCGAGTCGCCATCGCAAAAACTATTCCCCCCGGAAGCAAGATTCATGAATGCAGAATTCACAACACCAACCCCAGATTGATTACCCATGATAATTGCTGACTTCAAACCCGCAATAAACTCTTGGAGTTTCGGGCGGTCCAGACCAACACCTTTTGTGACTAAAGCGGCCCGACCCGCGACGCTCAACGGTTCAAAATGAATCTCTTTTACACCCAACAAACCCGCCCACGCGACCATCTCCGCCATTTTACCAACGGAATACTCCGTCACAGTTGCTCTAAGTTTGAAGTTTGCTCCACCCTGCACCAACGACTCAATGGTTCGGGCGACATGAGCCGATGATGGACCACCACTCTTAAGTGGCCTTTGGTAATCTTGGATATCTGGCGGACCATCAACCGAAACCGTGAACAAAAACTGACGCTCGATTAGGAATTGAAGAAACGACGGATTAACAACGCCGTTAGTGGTAATAGAAAACTCAACCTCGGTGCCGATTTTCCCGCTTTCGGTCGTCGCGTAATCAACGACCGCGCGAATCAACCCTTGCGTCAGCGTCGGTTCGCCCCCAAAAAACGCAACGGAGAGTTTGCGCCCGGAAGAATTTTCTAGAGCGCGTCTAACTGCGGCAAACGCAATATCGCTAGACATCACCCGGCAGCTTTCTCCTGAATTGGCAAAGCAATAACTACAGCGCAAGTTGCAATCACTTGTCGTGATCAGGGTGACGAGCGATACTCTTGAACCGCTTTCTCGCACCGATGATTGGAAAAAACTACGACCAAGCAATTCTTCGTAGGTACCGGCGTCATCAATTTGGTTGACAGCGATCCTCGCAATCTCGTCGAACTTTGATGAAATAACTACCCAATGATCATCAACCAAAACAGCAGGAAGGCCATGGTAAATTCGTGTGATGTTTTCCATTTGAACTCCACAATTGAGAAGATTGTCAATGACTATCCCAATCGTGCATTAAGACCGACCCCTTGTCAAGATGGCCCGGATATTGACGAAAAGTGAAAATACCATACTATATATAAAGGAGGGCAAATGCGAATAATTGGAAAACGAATTAACCTTCGACCACCACACAATCGTGATATCCCCACCCTTGTTAGATGGTTCAACAATCCAACGGTGACAAGCAACCTAGCTATCACCCAACCGGTCACAGAAATTAGCGAAGCAAAATGGTTGAATGATCTTCGCACTCGACGAGCGGCTACGGATATTCTCTGGGTCATTGACACATCAACATCAAAACAATCCATTGGCTGCATCGGACTGCATAAAATCGATAGGCGTAATTCGAATGCCGAAATTAGCATCGCTATAGGCGAGATAGACTATTGGGGCAAAGGATTTGCACCAGAGGCAACAAGTCTCGTCCTCGACTTTGCTTTTTCACGATTAAATATGCACCGAATATACACCGGTGCATACGGCTTCAATACAAGAAGTTTACTCACTCTTGAAAAACAAGGATTTGTACGCGAAGGAATATTAAAAGAAGCCGTCTTCAGATGTGGACAATACCACGACACTATTCTCTTCGGCCTTCTCCGAGAGAAATGGATAGAAAAAAACCGAATCAAACAATAAACGCCGCACTCTTCAAATGTGCGGCGTTATTTATAAACAACATTTAGTTGTATGCTCGATTACTATTTAATCACCGAATTCTGCTCGACGGGCGTAGCGCTCCGATGGACATCGGAGACGCGTGTTCAGAAAAATTATCAGCGTCAGGTTTTTATTTCGTCACCGAATCGCCGATCTTGTAATTGGTAAAAAAGGCGTCGGGGATATCTTCGACTTTCTTCGACCAGGTCGCGCCGTAATACTTCGCGGCGATGGCGGGCGAGGAGATCCAGCGGAGCGTGCCATTCCTATCGACGGCGTACACCTTGGTGTCGGTTTGGATCTTCACAAGTTTCATTCCCGGACGATAGGTCACGTTTCCGCCGAGCGGAATGGCGGCCATGTCTTGGATCGTGATCATTTGAACCGATGAAAAATCCTTGTACCAAGTGGCATAGGTTTGCGCGTTTGGAAAAACATAGCGGCCGCCGTCCGAACCGCAATAATAGACCGAGGAACTAACGGGCGTGCGGACGAGCGAACCGGGCACGCAATGAAGAGCCGTCGCGGGATTTACAACCAGACCTTTGTCGGAATTGATCGTCGGGCTGGCGGCCTCTACCGAGGCCACATTGTAGGTGTAAATCTTCAAGGCCGCATTCAGATACGGATACGGATCGATGGCGCTGCCGTCGGCGATGCGTATTTCAAAATGAAGATGCGAGACGGTGGCCTCGGCATTCCCGGAATCCCCGACCCAAGCGATATGCTGTCCTTGCGTAACCGTTACTCCTTCTTTGATGCCGGGCGCGTATGCGTATTGCGGTCCGCCAATCCCATCATCGGTTCCCGGCGTGTCATTATTGATGTGAATATAATTGTAAGTATAGCCATCGTCGCCGGAAATCGTGATCATATAACCGTAAGAGGGTTCGGTTGTTGGTGCGAAAACGATCCGCCCGCCGCGCGCGGCCAGAATTGGCGTCATCTTCGGCGCAATAAGGTCGTTGCCTTCATGCACATGACCGCTCCGCGCATCGCCAAAGTCATCGGTAAAACTGGCTCCTCCTTGGACGGGGAAAATAATGCTGGGCGGTCCCGATATCGCAATAACCGGCGCCCCATGCCTGCCATTATATTGGTAAACCTGCGCATTAACCGAAAACGGCGAAAAAGCCGTTATCGCGGCCAATATCAAAAAAACAATTTGTTTGTT
>CAIQCM010000135.1 GCA_903870305.1 uncultured bacterium | reverse complement strand
CTTTCAATGGAGGATGTTTTTAGTTTCGATGAACTTTCAGCATGGCATGAACGCAATAAAAAGATCTTGCCGCGCCTGCGCGAAGATTTTTACGCCGAGGTTAAAATGGACGGCTTGGCCGTTTCTTTGGTTTATGAAAATGGCGTTCTCGTCGGGGGCTCGACCCGCGGCGACGGCAAAATTGGCGAGGATGTGTTTCAAAATTTGAAAACGATCGAGGCGATACCGTTAAAATTACGCGAGCCGACGGACGCCGAGATCGAGCGGTTTCTTGATTCCGCCGGTGCTGATATTGACGCGAAAAAATTCCGCAGTGCGATCAAGGACGGGAACATCGAGATCCGTGGCGAATGTTACATGCGCAAGCATGTCTTTAACGAGATCAACGCGCAACTCAACACGCGCCACGAGCCGCTGTTCGCCAATCCGCGAAACGCCGCCGCCGGCGCCATTCGCCAGCTGGATTCCAAAATAACCGCTTCGCGACATCTTTCGTTCTTTGGCTACGCGCTCGCGACTGATATGGGCGAAGGCACCCACGAGACAGCGCACGAGATCATCAAGCTCCTCGGCGTGCCGGTCAATCCGCTCTCCATCCGCATTCATTCGCTCGCCGAGGTTCAGGCGTTCTACGAAGCGATCGGGAAAAAGCGCGCGACACTCGATTATTGGATCGACGGCACGGTGATCGTGATCCTCGACAGTGCGCAATTCGACCGTCTGGGCGTGGTCGGAAAAACGCCGCGCGGGCACGTCGCTTATAAGTTTCCGGCCGAGCAAGTGACCACGGTCGTGCAAGACGTCACGTGGGGCGTCGGACGCATGGGAACCGTTACTCCTGTTGCCGTTGTCGAACCAGTGTCGGTGGCCGGCACGACGGTGACGCACGCGACCCTGCACAACTTGGACGAGATCGATCGCCTCGGCATCAAGATAGGGGACACGGTTATTTTGGAAAAGGCGGGCGACGTCATTCCCAAGATCGTCCAGGTCTTACCGCGCTTGCGCACCGGAGTCGAAAAGACGATCCACGCGCCGAAGAAATGTCCCATGTGCGGCCATGAGCTTGTCCGCTCGCCCGGGGTTGTCGCTTTAATTTGCCCGAACAAGAATTGTTTTGCCAGGAACTCGGCCGCCATCGCTCATTTTGTTTCGCGTCCCGCCATGAACATTGAAGGGTTGGGCGAAAAAACGATCGAAACCTTCATGAACGAGGGACTGGTGCGCGACCCGAGCGATCTCTACGAACTCACTACGGGTGACTTATTGCCCTTGGAGCGTTTTGCCGAGACCTCGGCCGCGAATATCGTGACGGCGGTCAAAAGCGCGGTTCGCGCACCGTTCGCGCGTTTCCTCTATGCCTTGGGTATTGAGCATGTTGGCGTGGAAACGGCGCTTGCGGTGGCAACATACTTTGGCACGATCGAAAAACTGCGCCGCGCCAAGGTCGAGGAATTGACCGGCATTGAGGGCGTTGGCGAGGTGGTGGGGAAAGGCGTCGCCAATTGGTTCAGTGATCCCAAACATGAAAAGTATCTTGATCGATTGTTGAAACACATAAGGGTCGAACCCGCGCCCAAGGCCGTCGCGGGTCCGCTCTCCGGCATTGTCTTCGTTTTCACCGGCGAACTTGAGGCCATGTCCAGGGATGAGGCAAAAGAGACCGTCCGCGCCATGGGCGGCAAGGCCTCGGAAACCGTGTCGAAAAACACCAACTACGTCGTATCCGGCCCCGGCGCCGGCGACAAGTTGGAAAAGGCGCGCAAGCTTGGGGTCAGGGTCTTGAATGAAAAGGAGTTTTTGAGTATCATCAAGAAATGACGAACGATTAAGTATGAATTATGAACGACTAATGACGAAGGGCGTATTCATCATTCATCGTTTGTCCTTAGTCGTTAAATTCTAAATTATGTCCCAAATAACCACTGAAGAGATCAAAAAACTGTTCGCCTTGGCGCGATTGCCCTTGGACGAAAACCTCATTGCCACGCGGCAGAAAGACATGGAGGAGATTTTGGGTTATGTGGCGTCGCTTTCCGTTCTCGACACTTCCGCCGCCAAAGAGGTGCACGGCGGCGTTGATTTTTTGAACGCTTTCAGGATCGATGAGGTGAAGCCGGCGTCATCGGGCGAGCGCGACGGCATCATCAAGTCGTTTCCAACCTCGGAAGCCGATCTTAACAAGGTCTTGGGCATCATGGAGAAATAAATTATGGCCGAACTCTTCCCCTCAATTCAAGAAACGATCGCGGCTTATCGCGCAAAAACGCTCATGCCCTCGCAGGTCGCGGCCGAACTTTTGTCGCGTTTGGAAAAAGAAAACCCCGAGCTTAACGCTTACCTGCGCACTTACGGAACGGAGATGATCGAGGCGGCAAAGCGCGCCGATTCCGCTTACGCAACCGGAAAGGCCCGTCCGCTTGAAGGAATTTTTGTCGGCATAAAGGACAACCTGCTTGTTTCCGGCACGCTGACCGGCTCGGCCTCGAAAATGCTCGAGGGATACGTTGCGCCGTACACCGGCACGGCGGTCAAGAAATTGTTCGACGATGGCGCGATCATGGTGGGAAAAACCAACATGGACGAATTCGCCATGGGATCCTCCACCGAGAATTCGGCTTACGGCGCCACCAAGAACCCGAAGGATTTGACCTGCGTTCCCGGCGGCTCGTCAGGCGGCTCGGCCGCGGCCGTTGCATCCGGACTTTGCCACATTGCGCTCGGCTCGGACACGGGCGGTTCGATCCGCCAACCGGCCTCGCTTTGCGGCTGCGTCGGCTTTAAGCCGACCTACGGCTCGGTCTCGCGATACGGTCTCATGAGCATGGCCTCGTCGCTCGACGTGATCGGACCGCTCGCTAATTCGGTCGGCGACGCGCGCACGGTGTTTAACACAATCCGCGGCGGCGACGAGCGCGATGCCACCTCGCACGACATTAAGGGCGCGAAAAAGCTGGCGGCGCCCGGATCGCTCAAGGGGGTCAAGGTCGGCGTGCCACGCGAGTATTTTTTGCCCGGACTTGATGCCGATGTCGAGGGTTGCGTGCAAAAGGGGATTGCTAAACTCAAGGAGCTCGGCGCGGAAATCGTTGAAATATCGCTCCCTAACGCCGAGCACGGCCTGGCCGCTTATTACGTGATCATGCCGGCCGAGGTTTCGACCAACCTGTCGCGTTTCGACGGCGTGCGTTATCCGGCCTCGAAAATGAAAAGCGCCGCTTCGCTCATCGACGGCTACGTTAAAAGCCGCGCCGCCTTCGGACCCGAACCGCAACGCCGCATCATGGTCGGCACTTACGTGCTCTCCGCCGGTTACTACGACGCTTATTATCGCCAAGCGGAAAAGGTCCGCGGCCTTATCATTAAGGACTTTAACGACGCTTGGCAACAGGTCGATCTCATTGTTTCGCCGACCTCACCCACCGTTGCTTGGCCGATCGGGGAAAAAGTCGACGACCCGCTCGCTATGTACCTTTCCGACATCTTCACGATCAACGCCAACCTGGTCGGCATCCCGTCCATTTCTTTGCCATGCGGTGAAGCCGACGGCATGCCGGTCGGCATTCAACTCGCCGCCCCTCGCGACGAAGACATGTTCTTGCTAGATGTCGCCGAAGCTTTTGAAAAAGCAGGCATAGGGTCGGCGGATTAGACATTAGACATTAGATATTCGGTCATTCAATAACGATATGCCTCACAAATACAATCCCGAATTCGCCGCCGCGCGGCGCCGGGAAAGAGCTAAAAATATCGAGATCCGCGTTCCGCACTGGTGGAGCAGGGAGGTCAAGACAAAGACCGCAGTCATTTCTTGTCCTCGTTGTCATGCACTTTATTTTGACAAACATTGGCACACTTGGTCGCATGCCACGCAGGTCTTGCCGCCGAACCATAAGGTGACGGAAGAACTTTGCGGCGCTTGTCGTTCGTTGGGCGCGGTCGGCGCGGAATTTGGTTATGCCGGTGAGGTGACGCTTTCGGGTTTTAGCGATCCCGAGCTTAAATTGGAGGTTATCCGCACGGCGAAGAACGTCGCTGCGCGCGCTTTTGAGCGCAATCCCGAAGCGCAGGTCATTAAGATCGAGGACAAGGGCCGCACTGTGCGCATTACGACCACTCAAAATCAATTGGCCGAAGCTATTGGCAAAGAAGTCGACCGCTCGCACAAAGGCGGCGTCTTGAATATTCGTTTCTCGAATGAGAATTTGCCGGTGCGCGTTTACTGGTCGGCAAAAGAATAACGATATGAAAAAATTGTTCGCTTTCTTCAAACATCATGTGAGCGAAGATGGATACGCGATCATTGAACCGACCGCGGCCGGACTTTCGTTGGGAATTTTTGGCGGACTCTTGATCGCCGCCTATACCATTCTCTGCGCGTATACGGGCTATGGCATTGAGGTGGAAATGAATTTTGAGGCGTTGTTTCCGGGCTATACTTTGACGCTTGCCGGCGGAATCGTCGGCGTCGTTTGGATGTTCTCGATCGGCTATCTTTCCGGCTCGATCCTCTCATGGATCTATAATAAACTCGCCAAGAATTCATAAAATGAAAAAAACGCTGGTCAATATTCTGATCGTCGTTTCCGTCGTGAGCGCGCTCGCGATCGCCCGGCACACGGCGGAAATGAACGAGATGGTGAGCGGCGGCGACATGTCGCCCGCCTGCTTTACCGTTTGTTTGACGCACAATGATACCGGTGCGCCGGCGGTTGCGCTGTCGTTTGCCGTCGCGTGCATTGTGCTCTTTATTTTTTCGCTGGAAATTTTTATAGGTCCGATTGGTCCAATAGGACTTATTGGCCAGGATCAAAAAGATCGACATCGATATTTAATGAAAACGATGGTCATGTTGCGATAGCGCGAACAAGGTCTTTTCCTTGTTCTTAACGCTGTTCGCGCATATGCAATGCACAAACAATTCAGCTTCAATGCCGCTAAACGATCGCCGGCCGTCTTTTTTTGCGCTCGTCGGCTTCTTCGCCTTGGTGCTCTTGATCGGTCTGCTTATGACCCGGTTGGGTTTGTTCCATTCAAATTTCGCCGTTAACGGCTCGATCGGTTTTGTTTCAGCCATGGCGATCGGGCTCGTCGCGGCATCGTCCTCATGCATGGCCGTTTCCGGCGGCTTGCTTCTGGCTACCGCGGCAAAATTCAACGAGCAAAGGACCAAGATGGGGCGACCCGGCTCGCGCCTTGCCCCGGTCACGTTATTCGTCTCCGGCCGCGTTATTTCCTATGCCGCTTTTGGCGGATTGATCGGGATGATCGGAAAAAATATTTCCGTTTCGCCGTTCGCCTCCGGCGCCATTACCGTTATTGCCGCGTTGGTCATGTTGGCCTTGGGACTCGACATGCTTAAACTGCTTCCGAAATGGATCAAGAAATTGATACCGCGAATGCCCGCCTTTATTTCGCGCCGGGTCATGAAGGCCGATTCGTCGATGCATCCGGCCGCGCCATTCTTCTTAGGGGCGGGAACGTTTTTTCTGCCTTGCGGCTTTACCCAAGCGCTTCAGCTCTATGCGCTCTCGTCGGGAAATTTCGCCGCCGGGGCGCTTGTGATGGGGGCTTTCGCTCTCGGCACGGTTCCGTCGCTTGTCGCGCTGGGGTGGCTCGCCGGTTCGTGGAAAGGGAAGTCGGGGCGTTTCTTCTTTCACCTGGCCGGCGCGGCGGTCATCGTTCTTGGCATTATGAATTTCGGGAACGGCTACAACCTCATGGGCTTGCCCGTTCTCACATATAACGGCGGCGCGGCATCGGACTCCGCAAGCGCGGCTTCTTACGACGGGCAAACGCAAACGATCAGCATGTCGATCGGCGCGAGCGGATATTCTCCCAATTCATTCACTCTTCGCGCCGGGGAACCGACGCGCTGGACCGTAGACGCGACCAACGCTTCCGGCTGCCAAATGGCGATCGTTTCGTCATCGCTTGGCATAAATAAACCCTTATCAACAGGCGAGAACGTGATCGAATTCACGGCTCCCATCGAGCCCGGAACTTATCAATTCAGCTGTCCGATGGGCATGTACCGCGGGCAGTTTAACGTTGTCGCATCATAAATATGGAAAAATTAAAGATACCGATTGCGGGAATGCATTGCGCCTCTTGCGCCTTGCGCATTGAAAGCGCGCTTAAAAAAGTTCCGGGCGTGAGCAAAGCGACCGTTAATTATGCGACCGAAACGGCCGCGGTCGAATACGACGCCGCAGTGGCAGGACACGAGGCCTTGCACGAAGCGATTAAAAAAGAAGGGTATGCCGTCGCCGAGTCCTTGGCGGACGACGCGTCGGGTCATGATCATGAATTGATCGAAGCAAACGCCGCCAAGCGTTTGGCTTTTGGCGCCGTCATCTTGTCGCTGCCGGTTCTAGCTATAGCCATGTTCGGTTTGAAGGTTCCGGGCGAGATCGCCGGTTATGCGGCAACCGATTGGGTCGAATTCATTCTTTCGGGCATTGTCATAATTTGGTTCGGTCGGCAGTTCCACCTCGGGATGATCCGGCGGCTTGGGCGTTTTGCCTCCGATATGGATACGCTGGTTTCATTTGGCACGCTAACGGCTTTCGTTTTCAGCGTTTGGTCGGTCGTAACCGGAGGGGGCGCCGTATACTTTGAGGTCGGTTCGACGGTAACGGCGCTCATTCTTGTCGGACGGTTCCTTGAGGACAAAAGCCGCGGCCAGACGTCTTCGGCCGTCACCAAACTCATGCAGCTGGGCGCCAAAGAAGCGCGACGCGTTAATAACGGCGCAGAGGAAATGGTCGCGATCGCGGCAATCAAGGTCGGGGATCTGCTTTTGGTGAAGCCGGGTGAAAAGATCCCGCTGGACGGCGCGGTCGTGAACGGCGCCTCATCGGTTGACGAATCGATGCTGACCGGCGAAAGCGCGCCGGTCGAAAAAGCGGTGGGTGACAAGGTGTACGGCGCCACGATGAACGCGAATGGCGCGCTCGTTCTAAGGGTGGAGCGCGTGCAAAGCGAGTCCGCGCTCGCGCAGATCACGCGGCTGGTGGAAGAGACGCTTTCGCAAAAAGCACCAATCGAACATTTGGTCGATCGCGTCTCGGGGGTCTTTGTT
>CAIQCM010000134.1 GCA_903870305.1 uncultured bacterium | reverse complement strand
CTGAGCTACGTCGGCTTGATTTTGACCAAAATAAAAAGAGCGACAACGCCTTATTCTTATACCATACCTCGTATTCTTTTATCAAACTCACCCAGTTTGGCGTTCTCCGGATTGACCGCGGAAAGCCTCGCCAGCGCTTCTTTTGCGCAGACGCGGTTGCCGCCCATTATACACGCTTCGAGCAGGAAATCAAGGTAGCGCGGGGAGCGCGGCCGCAAGGAGACGGCGTGCTGAAAATAGGTAATGGCGTCGTTGTATTCGGAACGTGCGGCGGCTATTTCGCCGAGGGAAGCGACCACCGATGCATCGTTGGGCGAAAGTCGCGAAGCAAAGCGCAGGGTATCGCGCGCCTGGTCGTAGTTTTTGTTGCGCATGTAAAGCCGCCCGAGTTTTTCGTAAAGTTTGGGATTCTTCTGCTCGATCGAGAGCGCCTCAATGTATTTCTTTTCCGCCTCGACATACTTTTCTTCCTTGGCGAGCGCGTCGGCTTCTTTGACCATCGTATGCATGCGCGTTGACGCGGTAAGCGCGTCCCACTTGAGGCGCGCGACATGTTCCGAGCGCCGCTCCAGCTCGAAAGCGCGGTGCGCCAAGCGGCGAAAGCGTTCGCGCAGCCACATCCAACCATGGTCCGCGACCTTGCGAACCGGCTCGAACTTTTCAATCGAGGTGCGGACGATGCGTTCGGCGATGATCTCTTCTTTTTTCTTCGCCGTTCTGTCGACGGGCAAATTCTTCACGTCAATAAGCGCGGCGGTGGGGGCGCGGCGGAACAGCACAAAAATAACAACACCGGCGCCGAGGGCGACCAAGACAAGGCCGAGGATCAAAAGGATCGTTAGGACGGCGTTCATGGAAAATTATTTTTGCACCGCTTCAATAAGTCCGGCAAACGACGCGGCGCGCTGCGAAGCGCCGCCAACCAGCGCTCCGTCGATCCCCTCGAGCGCGAGGTACGAGGCGATATTTTTCTCATCGACCGAACCGCCGTAAATGATGCGGAAATTCTTTTGCGCGACCGCGGGAGCAAAAAGTTCGATCACCGCATTTCTCACGAGCGCATGCGCTTCGCGCGCGTTCTCCGGCACGCAAGCGCGGCCGCTGCCGATCGCCCAAACCGGCTCGTAAGCGATGACGATCTCTTGATTCCCCGAAACTTTAACGTCCGCGAGTCCTTTGGCAACCTGCCGCGCGATCACGTTGGACCACTGGCCGCTCCGGCGATCGTTATCGGTTTCGCCGACGCACATGACCGGCGTGAGACCGGCGCTTAGCGCGGAGCGAAGTTTGCGGTTAACCATCTCGTCGGTCTCGTTCATGCTCTGCCGTCGCTCGGAGTGGCCGACGAGCACGTGCGTGCAGTTCAATTCCTTAAGCTGGGTCGGCGAAACCTCGCCCGTGAAGGCACCGGTGTTCTCCCAAAAACAATCCTGGGCGCCCAGCGCGACGGACGACCCTTTAAGCGAAGCCGAAACGCCGGCAAGCGCGGTGAAAGACGGAAAAACCGCGACGCGCAAAAGACCGGCGTCAATGCTTAATTTGCTCGCCGCTTGCGCAAGCGTGACCGCGTCCGCAGCCGACAGATTCATTTTCCAGTTTCCGAAGATCAGTTTTTGCATAGGTCTTACGATTATACCCATTATCTTACGAATATTCGAATCCTTTACAAAATTACGAATGATCCATTACTCACCCTATTCGTAAAATTCGTAAGCGATCCGTAAATTCGTAAGATTTAGAGCTTGATCAATTTTTCGAACCGTTTGGCATCCTTGAACGGGCCGATAAGCGCGAGCGAAGCGCGGCTTTGCCGGATGACATCCTTGGCAACGGCTTTAACCTCGGCCGCGGAAACGGCATTGATCTCGGCAAACTTTTCTTCCGGGGTTTTTACCTCGTTGGTATAAAGCTCCTGTTTGCCGAAGAAGCCGGCCAAGTCCGACGAGTCCTCAAGCTCAAGGACGATGCGGCCGCGAATATTCTCTTTGGCTCGTTTAAGCTCGGCAGCGGTCACGCCGTTATCGCGGATCTTCACGAGCTCTTTGCCGATGGCCTTTATCGCCTCGTCTATTCGGCTCTTGGTAAGTCCGGCGCGGATCATGAAAACGCCGGTATCCTCGAACGCGTCGGCGCCGGCGCGCACGAAATAAGCAAGCCCCAGGCGTTCGCGCACTTTTATGAAGAGCCGCGAACTCATCGTGCCGCCCAAAATATTGCCTAGGAGGGAGAGAGCGGGCAAGCGCTTGTCAAAATACGAATACGCCGGAAAACCCAGCGCCAGTTGAACCTGTTCGGTATCCTTGTATTCGACGACTGCACGGGGGGTTGTTTGTTTGCCAAAGAACTTGGGGAATTCCTTTGCCGATTTTTTCTTGGGGATCGAACCGAACAGTTTTTCGATCGCTTGAAGGGCGTCGGCGCCGATGTTCCCGGCGGCGACCACTAGCGTGCGCGACGGAACGTAATAGGCGTTCCTGTAAGCAAGCATCGCCGCGCGCGTGATCGCGTCCATGCTTTTTTTGTCGCCGGCAATACTCCAACCCAACGACCCTCCTTCAAAGATCGTCGTTTCGATGATGTCCTCAATGTGCATCATCGGATTGTCCTTGTACATGTGGATCTCTTCCATGATCACCTTGCGTTCCTGCTGCAGCTCCTTGTCATCAAACTTGGAGTTGTAGATCATGTCGTGGAGCATGTCGAGCGCGAGCGAAAAATGACGGCTGTCGATCTTAACGTAATAGCCGGTCGAATCCTTGCCGGTGAAAGCATTGTATTCCGCGCCCACGCCGTCGAGCTCGCGGCTGATGTCGGCGGTCGCCGGACGCCGGCGGGTGCCTTTGAACATCATGTGCTCGATAAAATGCGACACGCCGTTATACTTCTTTTGCTCATAGCGCGAACCGACGCGGAACATGACAAAGATCGTCGCCGCTTTGGTGTGTTCGTCGGGCACCAGCAACACCCGCACGCCGTTTTTTAGGGTTACTTTTTGGTACATAGATCTAGAACGTAGTATGCAGAACTTAGTACGTAGTATCCGATCGCGGACTATGTTCTACGTTCTAGGTTCTAAGTTCTTTAGTATTTTAGCTTCTCTTCCAAATACGCTTCAAGTTCCGCGATGGCGACGCGGTCTTGCGCCATGGTGTCGCGGTCGCGCACCGTCACCTTTTTGTCTTCCAATGAATCAAAGTCAAAGGTGATGCAGTACGGCGTGCCGATCTCGTCCTGGCGGCGATAGCGGCGGCCGATTGCGGATGTTTCGTCATAATCAACCATCCAGCGCTTGCGCAATTCTGCCACCAATGCTTTGGCCGGAACCGACAGTTCGGGCTTTTTCGAAAGCGGCAAGACGGCGGCCTTGTACGGCGCGATCGCCGGATGCAGATGCAACACCGTTTCCACTTCTTTATTTGATTCGGTTGTCGTCGAGCGGCCGCCCGCAATCTCCTCATAGCCGTTCAGCATGAACGCCAAGAAAGCGCGATCAACGCCGGCCGACGGCTCGACGACGTGAGGCACGATCTTCGTCTTGGTCTCTTCGTCGAAGTAACCAATATCCTGGCCCGAAGCGTTGATGTGCGCCTTAAGGTCGAAGTCAGTGCGGTAAGCGATGCCTTCAAGTTCGTCCCAGCCGTTCTTGCCGAACGGAAAAGCGAACTCGACATCGGTGGTGCCGGCCGAGTAATGCGCCAGCTCTTCCTTCTTATATTCGTAGAATCGGATATTGTCTTTCTTGATGCCAAGGCCCAGCCACCAAGCCAAACGCGCTTGGCGCCACTCTTCGTACTTGGTCATCCCCTCTTCCGGGCGGCAGAAATATTCAATTTCCATCTGTTCAAATTCGCGCACGCGAAAAACAAAGTTCCCGGGCGTGATCTCATTTCGGAACGACTTGCCTATTTGCCCGACGCCGAATGGCAGTTTGCGGCGCGTTGTTTCTTGGATAAGCTGATAGTCGACGAAAATTCCTTGCGCCGTTTCCGGACGCAGAAAAATTTTGGCATCGTCGGAAGCGACGGGGCCGACGACGGTCTCAAGCATGAGGTTGAACGGCTTGGCGTCGGAAAAATCGCCGCCGCAGTCCGGGCACTTCGGCCCGACCTTGTCTTTCCTAAACCGATGATGGCACGCCTTGCACTCGACCAGGTCGTCGAACATGAACTTGGTATGCCCCGAGGCCTCCCAGACCTTGCGGTTCATGAGGATCGCCGCGTCCAACCCGACCATGTCGCCGCGCTCTTGAATGTTCTTCTTCCACCAAGCGGCTTTGATGTTGTTTTTCATGAGCACGCCCAGCGGTCCGTAGTCCCAGGTGCCCTGGAGCCCGCCGTAAAGCTCGCTCCCTTGAAAAACAAAGCCGCGCCGTTTGGCGAGCGACACGATCTTTTCCATGATGTTCTCTTGCATATATATAGTCTTACGAATATACAAATCTTTTACAAATCTACAAATAGTTGGAAACCTTAAATTGTTTCACATTTGTATATTCGT
>CAIQCM010000133.1 GCA_903870305.1 uncultured bacterium | reverse complement strand
TGGGTTGGAAAACGCCGAACGAGACCTATCGAGAGATACTTAATTCTTCAAATGTGCACCCAGGGGTGCATTGCTAAGTTGACTATGCGAGTCACTGAAACGAGATGGGTCCCATCAAACTTTCTCAGGAACGACGAATGCTAATCCGGCTCGGGAATGTCGTCGAGCCAGCGCTTTAAGAGCATTGTCGCGCGGACGTCGTCTTCGTTGTAGTCGATGATGTCTTGAAGAATTTTTTTCGCCTTGACCGCCGTTTTTTTCGTGTCTTTAAGCTCGAGATATTGCTCGTACCAAGTGATCGAGTTGGCTCCCCCGGCGGCTTTGTGGCGCCATTTGAAACCAAGCTGTTTGGCGATATCCTTAAGCGAATAAAAATACACCGGTAAAGCGACCGATTCGCAAACGGTCGTGAGCAGATTGAACATCTGCTTTTCCAATTTTTCAATGGCGTGCTCGTCGCCGCCATAGCGGTTTTTCAAGCGGTTAACGACCGTGCGCTCGTAGGTGCCGTAATGAAAAATGGGCGCGTCCGATGGCAGGGTGCGGACAAACTCTAAAAATTCGTACCAGGCGGTTTTTTCGTCGTCGGGGGTGGGGGCCAAAAAATATTCGTACTTGCCTTTGGATTTTCCTTTTGCGACCAGCATGCCAAAAAGATATTCAACGCCCCGAAGCGGATCGCCTTCAATGTCAAAATACAATTCCGTTTCCGCCGTTGGCAGCGGGTTTTTTTGGATGACGATCAATTTTTTCTCATGAAGCGACCGGGCTTGCCGCTGCAGCGCTTCAAGCTTGCGGCGGCTCATGCCTTCGACCGAATTCTCGAGGTCGTCGATGTTCGCTGTTGCGAGTTCGGTGACCGTTTTAACCCCGGCCGCGTACAGTTTGACATGATCCGAGCGGCGGATCTTGTAAATGAGGCAGATGTCGTCGCACGCTTCGGCGTCGCGGCGGCAGAGCGCGAACCATGGCGATTCTTTGCAGGCCGAAGCAAGGAACGGCGCCGGCTTTTCGCCCGCGATTATTTTTTCGATCTCGCGCAAGGTCAAATGAAAATCATCGAGCACGTCGTTTATGCGCACGTCCACCGTTCTGAGATCGGCGTCGATCAGGTGTCCGTACTCCGGCCGCACGCCCTGGATCTTTTCCAAGATGAGCGCATAAAAAGCCAACTGAAAGCGGTACTCGTCCTTAACGTCTTCGGGCCGTTCGATGTACGACGACTTAATGTCGTACGGTTCGTAAATATATTCGCCAAGCTTGGAACGGCGGCCCAGCGGGAGCGATGTTTTGAAAAGCAGATCCGGCACGCCGACCCAGGCGCCGTCAATCAGGCGGGCGTGGTAAATTATCTTACTTTCTTTTCTCATGAGCTCGACGGTGCGTTCGAACAAGTCGTTCTCATCGCCGTACTCCGGCACTTCGTCAAAGTCGCCGTAATGTTCAACGACATTTTTTTCGTGAACCACGCCGTGCTCCCAAATTTTCTGCGTCAATTCGTTGACCTCGGCTTTGTCCTTAACATCGCCGTGGATATCCCAATACACCCAGTGCGGGCAGCGCAGGTGTTTGTAGAACATGGTCGCAGTGATCCGCGGCGGCCCCTTGGGGCGCGACGCGAGATTTTTCTTTTTTGAAACAGGCATTAGCGGTTAAGCGCGGTGTAGACCGAGGCAAGGGCGTTTATGACCACAAGCGCGGTAAAGGAATAAAGACGGATCTTGGCGCTGGGCAGTTTGTCGGGGTCAAAATCCGGGAATTTGCCGAGCGGGTCATGAACCATGATCGTGCCCATGACCGCGTCCTCCAGCGTACGCCGGCGCGCGTCGATCAAGATCCACAGAACCGTGGCGCCGGTTATGGCATCGATCAAGATCCCGACGGCGTCCGGGATCATGGGGAGCGCGGCCACGCTCACGAACCCGCCGGCCGCGACGAAAAGCAACATGCGCACGGCGGCGCGAAGGTAGCCCACCCCGTCGCGGTTCGGCTCGTCAAGGCACGTCAGCTTAAGTTTGAGCAACCGTCGGCCCAAGGTTACGCCATAACGGCCGTTAAAGTAAATATAGTAAGCGGCCGAAAGGATGACCATGAGCGCGATCGTCATAAGATCGGAATTGACCTTGGCGACCGTCGGGTCGACGCCGTTTCCCGCCGCCACATAAAAATACGCGCCGGAAATGATCATGCTCGGCAGCATGATGACCGCTTGATCGATGAGAACGGCAAAGAGTTGCCGCCAAAAACCTGCGTGTTTCATATGTGTTTAATGAAGCATAAAACATGAAGCATGAAGCATTCCGTCGAGCCGGGCTCGACAATAGTGTTTCATGTTGCGTGTTTCATGTTTCATTTCGTCAGATCCGGCAGCGAAGAATAATTATTTGATGCGTTCCAGAACAAGAAGCCCTTATCACCGGCTTCGCGAGCGGCGCGCACCTGCGCCATGATCATCTCCGGCGTGTAAACGGCGCCCAAACTAAAGGCCTGAAGCCACGGCCGCCCTAGACCGACCCTAGGTTTTGCGGGATCATTGGCGAGCTCTGCTGCAACCATGTTCCCCTTCTTCATCGAGTCGATGACGATCTCATAGGGGTGATCGGCCGGGTTTTTGAACTTCAAGGTGCCGGACGGATAGTGCGAAGGATAGACCATCGGCGAAACAAAATCGAAATGCGCGAGCGCGTCGGCATACCACTGCCCAATGCCAAGATCATTCTGATGCCAGGTCGTAAAGCCGAAAACATCAACCGAGATCGGGATGCCGGCGCCGCGCAGTTCCGTATCCATGTAAGAGAAGAAGCGGGCGATTACAACGCGCATGGTCTCATGCTTGGCGTCGTAGATCGGGAAAACGATGTTTGAAGTTTTTCCGTCCGTGGCGAAACGGACATAATCGAATTGCACTTCATCGAAGCCGCGGGCGTACGCTTCGCGGGCAATGTCGGCGTTGTACTTCCATGCCTCGGTCGCCGCCGGATCGAGCCATAAAAGCCCTTTGACATCATGCCACAATCCGCCGCTCGCGGAGTGCAAAGCGAGCTTGGGATTTTTCTGCGCAAAAGCCGGATCTTCGAAGACGGGAATGCGGGCGATAAGGTAGAACCCGGCGTCATGCGTCGCCTTAATCGTCTTATCGAGGTCAGCGATCAGGATCTTGACCGGGGCCTCGGTTTTTAACGAGGCCGCATTCGGCGCAAAAGCAAGCGAGCCGTTCTCGGACTTAAGGTCAAGCACGATCGCGTTCATCCCCTTTGCTTTAACCGAAGCCAAAAGCGCGGAATAATTTTTAAACGACGACGCGGTCGAAGCGGTGATATAAACACCTCTGGTTTCATTAGGCAAAGAGGCGTGCGCCGGCGTCGACGCAATTGCGACGGGCGCGGCGGGCACGGTTGCCATCTTTATTGTCTGACGCGATGCCAGCGCCGCATATATTCCGATCGAGACCGCCGCCAACACCAAAACGATCCCGATTGCAACAGGCCTCAGGCGACGCGGTTTTTTCGCGGTGTCGGTATTTTCCACATTCAATGACTAAACGCCAAAGGCCGGCGCGATGAGCGAGATTGATCCGTCTTTAAGAACGCCATCAAGATCGCTGTTGTAGCCGTTCACGGCGCCGCCAGTGGCAAGCAAAGAGGCAATCGCCGGGGAAATATTGTTCACGAACCGATCCGCAATGCCGTTAAGTTTGCGATCGGACTCGTTAAGCTGGTGAGCGGTTTTGCCTATTACCACATTCGTTTCCGTGCCGCCGTCCTTGTAGACAAAACCCGACGGCAATTCTTGGGGTGCGAGCGCCTCGCCCGTCGAATAATTCACAAACTGCGAAACATCGATGTCGCGCACACGCTTTGACCAAAGGCCGCCGTAAAGAGCGATGGCTTGCGCTTCGGTCGGGATCCAGCGCAAAAGCCCGAACGGTTCGACGGCGTAGGTGCGCGGATCGGATTGGATCTTCACGAGATACGTTCCGGCGCGCACCGGCACGACATGCCCGAGCGCGATGTCCGAAAGCTGGTCGGCCGGAACGGTGACGACGCCTGAAAAATCCGAAAACCACGAGCCGTATGAGGTCGGGTCGGAAAAAACATTGCGCTTCCCGCCCAAGTACCAATAGACGGCCGATGAAGCGGCGGATTTGATCCGGTCGCCCGGCACGATGACTGAAAAATGCTTGGCTTGGCTTGCGACGCTTTTTCCGTCGGCCGTCATCGAAGAAACGGTGAAGGAATAGCTGTTGCCGCGGATGAGTCCGGAGACGGCGACATCATGTTCGGTCGTTCCCGTCAAACTGCCGGTGGAAATCGGCGAGGTAAGCTGCGGCGAGGTGACGGCGACCGATGACGAGCTTTCAATATCGGTGCTCCAAGTTATGTGCGCGGCGTAGATGATCGCGGAGCCGGTGTTGGTCGAACTCCAATCCCCGATCCGCGGACCATCGACGATTTGCGGCTGACCCGATGAAACAGCGCTCCCAAGCGAGACCGCGACCTGAACGGTCTTGGTGTCGGAAGGATCCTGCGGGTCGGCGTATTTTATAAAAATAATGTCGTTCTGGCCAACCTCGATCTGTCCATTGCTCTGCGTTGGCGTCGCCTGATGGAGCACGAGGCCCGACGCGGTGAAAATGCCGCTCGTGGGCGCGGTCTCTTGCATGTTGACCGTTTCTTTGTCGCCGCCGACGGTCGTGATCGTAAGCGTCATCGGTATATTCTCGCTTACCGTTCCATGGCGATTAAGGTCGCTGTCCGCGACGGTCACGGTGATCGTGCCGGAAGATGATCGAACGGTAGAAATGTCGGCGCCGCTTGCGTTTGTCACGCGTAGCGAAGCGGCCGGCGAACGAATGACGCCATCCCCAATACTGCCAAGGTTCGCAATATTACCGCCCGGCACATTAAGAACGTGGCCGCCCAAAGAGAGCGTGGCGTCGGCGCCGATCGTAAGCGTTCCCGCAACCATGGTATCCCCCAAGAGTGAGAAAACATTTTTTCCGGTGAGTTTAAGATTACCGTAGGTCGTCGCTTCGACAGCAACCGCGCCCGCGGCCGGACGATATTCGACCGTCGAGGATGCGCTTGCGTTAAAAGAGCCGCCGGAAATATTTAGCGGCCTGCCCAACGCGCCGGTTAACGCGAGCGTGCCGCTTCCGAGCGACAGCGTGCCGCCCTTCACAACAACGCCGCCCGCGACCGTGGCCGTTTTTGCGCCAATGCTTAATGCGCCGTCAGAAACCGTTAGCGCGCCGTCGACAATAAGGTCGTCGGATAACGCAACAGAACCGTTCGCGGCGGCGATCGTGAGGCCGCCAAAATGTTGTCCGCCCGAGGTGATCATTTTATTCGTCGCGCCGTTCATGGTGACGGTGCCCGCGAGCAGAGAAACGGAGCCGCCCGTTACATTCCAATTACCCGAAACATTGACGGGCGAAACGCCGATCGTGAATGTGCCGCCCGAGACATTAAGATCGGCGCCGATGTTGAGCGGTTGCCCGCCCAGGTCGAGCGAGCCGCCGTTAATGTTCAAAGCGCCGGAAACAATAAGCGGCGAAGACAGGGTCAGGTTGGCGGCGGTCGTGAACGCTGATGGAACGATCCCCGAAAGATCCCAATTAACAACACCCGACGGCAAAGTGACCGCATCGCCGGAAACCGGAACAACGTTCCCATCCCAATTCTGCGCGTCCGAGGCCAAACGATCAGCCCCGCCGCCGGACCACGATTGAGCGGCCGCGACGGCCGTGCCAACGACCGCCAAGGCCGTCAGCAAAAAAACAAACGTAAAAACAAAAAATCGCGAGTATTTCATATCGTTTTTCTACCACTAAACTATACCCTTAAATCGCCTCTTCGTCGAGGCGTCTTCGTCGAGGCGAAACCTCGACAACAAACCCAGCACTACCTTAACGCCGAGGCGAAGCCTCGGCGGAGCATTGACCGAATGGCGCGGAACGGATAAATTGAACTGACATGAAAACCGCCGAAGCCGTGACCGAAGGACATCCAGACAAGGTTTGCGACCAGATCGCCGATGCGATACTGGACGCTTATTTATTCCGCGACCCCGACGCGCGCGTGGCGGTCGAGGTTTTTGGTTCGCACGGATTACTCATCATTGGCGGCGAGGTGACAAGCAGCGCACAGGTGGACGCGGAAGCAATCGCTCGCAAGGTCTATTCCGATATTGGATATCCCGATGATATCGAAATTCTCGCCAACCTGCACCAGCAGTCCCCCGAGATCGCGGCCGGCGTGAACACGGGCGGGGCGGGCGATCAAGGAATAATGCACGGCTATGCCACCTGCGAAACAAAAGAAATGATGCCGCGCGCCTATGTTCTCGCGCAACGCTTGGCTCGCGGCCTTGCCGACCTGCGCCGGCACGACAAGGACTTCTCGTGGCTCAAACCCGACGGCAAAACGCAAGTGACCACCGACGGTCGCGCCATCACCAACATCATTGTTTCAACTCAGCATGAGCCCGTTATCTCGGTCGAAGCGATGAAGCCGCTTCTCGTGCGTTCGCTCATCATGCCGATTGCCGGCGACATGAACGGAATAAAGGTAATGGTGAACCCGGCCGGCAGTTTTACGCAGGGCGGCTTTGGCGCCGACACCGGTCTTACGGGGCGCAAAATAATGGTGGACGCTTACGGCCCGCTCATTCCGCATGGCGGCGGCGCGTTCTCGGGGAAAGATGCCACCAAGGTCGATCGTTCGGCCGCGTACATGTGCCGTTTTGCGGCCAAGTGCCTTGTGGCGAACGGCCTCGCCAAAAATTGCATGGTCTCGGTGGCGTACGCTATTGGCCAAGAAGCGCCGGTCATGCTCACCGCCCGCTCCGGCGACGGCAAGGACTTGACTGAGACGCTCAACAAATATTTTGACTTCCGCCCGCTCGCGATCATCGAACGGCTCAAATTGCGCCGCCCCATTTATCAACCCACCGCCTGCTATGGCCACTTCGGCCGCGAAGGTTTTCCGTGGGAAGAGGTCATTAGCTTGTAGCGCGTGGCATATGGCAAATGGATATAAGAAAAATTCCGCTTTCGCGGAATTTTTCATTAACTATTTGCTATTTGCTAAGCGCTATTTGCCAATTTAGAGTACCGATTCCTTGGCCTGCTTGGCCACGCGGAACTTGACCACGGTCTTAGCGGCGATCTTGATGGTGGCGCCGGTGGCCGGATTGCGGCCCATGCGCTCGGCGCGGTGGACCTTAACCAGCTTGCCCAAGCCGGGAAGCGTGAACTGGCCGTTCTTCTTCACTTCCTTAAGCGCCAGCTCGACCATCTTTTCGAGGAATGAATTAACGTCCTTTTTGGACAACCCGGTCGCCTCGGCGAGCGCGGCGATCTCCTGACTCTTGGTCATCTTGGCCATATTGTTGTGCGCGTATGCGCTGTGGATAATTATTATGAATAAAAAGTACCAGAAATATTGAGAAAACGCAAAAACTTATGAACAGGGGCGTTACGGCTGAAGTGCGTCTTCCGTTCTGCCGTCAACCGAGATGATCACCGTCTTAACATTTGGAAATTGCATGAGGGTCGAAGTTATTTGCGCCCTGATCGCGGACACATTGCACGATCCGGCCGCGCCCTCTTCGATCCGCTTGCTAAAATCGACGCGCGCCGTGCTGTTTTTTATCGCGAGCGAATTGATCACCACGCCGCTATTGATCGAATTGTAATATCCCGCGTTCGCTTCATCCCACGTCAGTCCGGCCAAGAGTTCGTTCAAGGCGGATCGCGCGATGGCGGGCGTTTTTTGAACCTGCCGCTCGACCGGATAAACAAGACCGCAATCGATCATTTTTTTGTTAAAGTCGCTGTTGCTAAAATAGACCTTGACCGTTTGCATGGGCATGGTGACCGTTGCGGCCCTGATCGTTGCCGTCGCCGGACGCGCAACAAACGCGAGCGCCCAATAAGCGCTTAAGGCGGACAGTGCAAAAAACCCCGTCATCGCGGCGACGAACATGGCGATGACTTTGCGAGCCGGAAAACGGTTTTGGCGTTTCTTATGGTTGGCCATACGGCCATTATACTACTTTTTGTCTTGGATTGTAATCTTGGTCATGATGTCACCAACCGCGATCTTCTCGACAACATCCATGCCTTTCACCACCTGGCCGAAGATCGTGTAAAGCGGCCCGAGCTTGGCTTCTCCCCCGGGGAGAACAATAAAGAATTGCGAGCCGTTGCTGTTCGGTTCGTCGGTGCGCGCCATGGCCACGGTTCCGGGTTCATAAGCGCGTTTGACCGGCTCAATGGCAAAATGATAACCAGGGCCGCCGGTGCCGTCGCCGGCAGGATCGCCACCCTGGATGACGAAGTCGGCGACAACGCGGTGAAAGGTGAGACCGTCGTAAAAGCCGCCTTTCGCGAGCGTGATAAAGTTCGACTCGGCGAGCGGCGAATCCGTCAACAGGTCGAAAACGATCGTGCCTTTGTTCGTTTCGATCACCGCTTCTTTATTTGTTAGTTCGGACTCGGGAAGAATGGTCGGGGAGGGCCATGTTTTCATAGGCGCGTTCTCGTTGGTTACCGGTGAATTATTATTGATGGCGGGCGTAAACGGCGCGGCCGCGTTTTGGTCGAAATTAATATTCACGCTCTGTGTCGTATTGGCGGCCGTGCATCCGGCGCCGAAAAGAATAAGACAAGCGGAAATGGCAATAAGCTTTTTCATAGTCATATAGAGTATAATAGAAAACTCCTTATGACAATTGTGAATAAGAATAGGATCGTCATCGTTTCGCTTGCCGTTGCTATCATTATGGTAAGCGTGGCGTTGATTTTTTTCCGACGACACCCCTCACCCCAACCCTCTCCCCACTCCGCTATCGCTACGCGGGGCGAGGGGGATGTTAAACACTTGGCCACGCTCATGTCGCCGGCGTTTTATGACGAAGCGTACAAGAATGAGCCGCCGGTCATCGCGAGCGATATAAATACCGTCGGCGGCATTGTAAATCACCATCTGCTGGCCGCGCCGCTGCTGGCGCAATTTTTTGATGGATTGAAAAATCAGAAACCGAAGCATCTTATAATCATCG